>CAIRWP010000246.1 GCA_903882335.1 uncultured Opitutia bacterium
AGGCCGCGAGGAAATCACGGGTCCACAACGAGGCCGGGACGAAGCCTGGGTCGATCGGCGAAGTGTGGCGGGGCTGGGGCTTCATCGCGGTCTCAGAGCGCGGCGTTGGCGGCCGGATCGAGGTGGAAGGTGCAAGCCGGGTGGAGCTGGAGCCAGGTGGCCGGGCAGGCCGCGTGGGGGCTTTCGCTGAGGGCGCGCCGGATGATCTCGGCCTTGGCGGGGCCGAAGGCGAGCAGCTCGACCTGGCGGGCCTCCAGGATCGTGGCCACGCCCATGGTGACGGCTCCATGGGGGACGTCCTCCGGGCGCGCGAAGAACGAGGCATTGTCGCGGCGGGTCACCGCGTCGAGATGCACACGACGCGTCCGGCTGTCCGCGGCCGAGGGCGGTTCGTTGAAGCCGATGTGACCGGTGCGGCCGATGCCGAGGATCTGCAGGTCGAGTCCACCGGCGTCACGGATCGCCTGCTCGTAGGCGGCGCAAGCCCGCGTCTGGTCGGCGGCGATGCCGTCGGGGACATGGGTGCTGCCCGGACGGAGGTCGAGGTGACGGAAGAGATGCTCTTCCATGAAGTAGCGGTAGGACTCGGGGCGCTCCCCGGTCAGGCCTTCGTACTCGTCGAGGTTGAAGGTGACGACGTTCTGGAAGCTCAGGCCTTCCGCACGGTGGAGGCGGACGAGTTCGGCGTAGAGGGGCAGGGGGGTCGAGCCTGTCGCCAAACCGAGGACCG
This sequence comes from uncultured Opitutia bacterium, assembly GCA_903882335.1. Classification (GTDB taxonomy): domain Bacteria; phylum Verrucomicrobiota; class Verrucomicrobiia; order Opitutales; family UBA953; genus UBA953. The sequence goes on from CAIRWP010000246.1 coordinate 731, forward strand.
CGGTACGACCTTCCGCGTTCCGGCGTCGGATGAGATCACGGATCGTCGTCGCCACGGCGACCGAGGCCGCCTGTTTGTCGGCGTGGACTAGGACGAGGGCGGCCATCGTTCAGCCGAGCGCCGCGATCATGCGGGCGATCTCGTCGCGTTTGCCGCGCACCTCGTCGAGCTGCTTGCGAGCGCCTTCGAGGATGGCGGGGGGAGCCTTGGAGACGAAGGCCTCGTTGGAGAGCTTGGCCTCGCCGGCGGCGACGGCCTTCTCGAGTTTCTCGAGCTCCTTGCCGAGGCGGACCTTTTCGGCGCCGACGTCGACGTTGCCGCTGAGTTCGAGGGCGATGGTGCCGAGGCCCGTCAGCGAGCCGGGGCGTCCGCCCAGGTCGTCCGTGTAGCGGAGCTCGGCCAGACCGGCCAGGCGGCCGAGCTTGTCGCGGTTGCTTTCCAGCAGGGTGCGGCTGGCGGTATCCTTGGTCACGACGGTGATCAGGCTGTCGCGCCGGGTCGCCTGATTGCCTTGGGATTTGAGAGCGCGCACCGCGGCCACGAATTCACGCAAGGCGGCGACATCCGCAACCTTGGAGGAAATCAGTTTCACCCCATGCTCACGCAGGACGCGGAGCAGGTCGCCGCCAGAGCCGGCCTGATGGCGCTGGATGAAGTCCTGTTCCGGGCCGTAGCCCAGCAGGTGCCAGAGTTCCTCGGTGATGAACGGGGCCACCGGGTGGAGCAGCAGGAGGAACTGGCGCAGGACCAGGTCCTGGACCGCGAGGCAGTTGTCGCGGAGCGCCGGTTCGGCGAGACGGGACTTCGAGGCCTCGACGTACCAGTCGCAGAAGTCGCCCCAGAAGAAGGCATACAGTCCCTGCGCGTAAGCGGTGAACTCGTGCTCGTCCAGGTTCTTGGCGGTGGCGTCGGTCAGCTCGGCCAGGCCGTGCAGGATCGCGAAGTCGTCGTCATCGAGCTGCGTCGCCCGGATGCGGCCGACGATCGCGGCCAAGGTGGCGTTGTCCGACATCGGGCCGGACATCTGGCGGAAGCGCGCGGCGTTCCACAGCTTGTTGCAGAAGTTACGCCCCTGGCCGACGCGGTCCTCGTCGAACAGGATGTCCTGGCCCTTGGGGGCGATGGACAGGAGGCCGAAGCGGAGGCCGTCGGCGCCAAACTTGGCGATGAGGTCGAGCGGTTCCGGTGAGTTGCCGAGGGACTTGGACATCTTGCGCCCCTGCTTATCGCGGATAATGCCGTTGAAGTAGACGCGCTTGAACGGGATGCGCTGGCGGATCTCGTCGTCCGTCAACGTCTTCTTCTCGGGGCCGTGCAGCTCCAGGCCGGCGATGATCATGCGGGCGACCCAAAGGAAAATGATGTCCGGGCCGGTCGCGAGGGCGCCCGTCGGGTACCAATGCTTGAGCTCGTCGGTCGTCTCGCCCGGCTTGCGCCAACCGATGGTCGCGAGACACCAGAGCCAGGAGGAGGCCCACGTGTCCAGCACATCGGGGTCCTGCTCCCAGTTCAGCGGGTCGGCCGGCGGGGTCAGGGAGACGTGGCGGTTGGCGGCGTCGTTGCGGTCGGCGCCCTTGCGGTACCAGACCGGGATGCGGTGGCCCCACCAGAGCTGGCGGCTGACGCACCAGTCCTGGATGTTCTCCAGCCAGTGGAGGTAGGTCTTGGTCCAGCGTTCCGGGTGGAACTTGATGATGCCCGCGGTGACGGCCCGCTTGGCTTCGTCGATCTTCGGGTAGCGGATGAACCACTGTTCGCTCAGGCGGGGCTCGATCGGCACGTCGGCGCGTTCGGAGAAGCCGACGGTGTTCTCGTACGGCTCGGTCTTCACCAGGGCGCCAAGTTCCTCGAGAAGTTTCTCGGCGGCGGCGCGGGCCTTGAAACGTTCGAGGCCCGCCAGCGGACCGGCGTCGGCGTTCATCGTGCCGTCCGGATTCATGACATCGATGACCGGCAGGTTATGACGCTTGCCGATGTCGAAGTCGGTGCGGTCATGCGCCGGCGTGACTTTCAGGACGCCCGTGCCGAACTCCTTCTCGACCGCGGTGTCCCCGACGATCGGGATCTGGGCGCGCGGGAAGGGGCGCCAGACGTGCTTGCCGATGAGGTGCCGGTAACGTTCGTCGTCCGGGTGGACCGCGACCGCGGCATCGCCGGGGATGGTCTCGGGGCGTGTGGTGGAAATCTCGAGGAACGTGCCAGGGAGCTCGGCAACCTCGTAGCGCATGCGGTAGAGCGAGCCCTTGGAGGGCTTCATGATCACCTCTTCATCGGAGAGGCCGGTCTGCGAGACCGGGCACCAGTTGACCATGCGCTTACCCCGGAAGACGTAGCCGCGCTCGTAGAGGGTGACGAAGGTCTGGAGCACCGCCTGCGAGTAGCCGGCGTCCAAGGTATGCACGGTGCGGTCCCAATCGCAGGAGGCCCCGAGCTTGCGGAGCTGCCCCAGGATGATGCCGCCATGCTTGTCGCGCCATTCGGACGCGGTCTCGATGAACTTCTCGCGGCCGAGGTCGTGGCGCGTCTTCCCGTGCTTCTGACGGAGTTCCTTCTCGACGCGGGACTGGGTGGCGATGCCGGCGTGGTCCGTGCCGGGGAGCCAGAGGGCCGACTTGCCTTCCTGGCGGGCGCGGCGGACCATGATGTCCTGCAAGGTGTTGTTGAGCAGGTGACCCATGTGGAGCACACCCGTCACATTGGGCGGCGGGATCATCACGGCGAAGGCCTCCTTCGTCGGATCGACCTTCCCGGCGAAGCAGCCGGCGGCGACCCAGCGGTCATACCATTGTTGTTCGACCCCCTGGGGGTCGTAGGACTTGGGGATTTCGGCCATCGGAAGACGTAAGGAATTAGAGCCTAAGTTGGTGGTTGAAAAGAGCGGATTGAGCGGGCATTCATAAAGGTCAGCTAGGCCCCATGCAATGGTTGGCCGACGAATCCCGCCAGGTCCGGAAGGAAGCAACGGCAGTCGGTCCAAACGTGTGCCGTGGTCAGCCTAGCCCCTGACTTTCAAGACCGACTTCGTCGCTAAAGCGACGGAACGTTGGTCCTTTTGACGGATTGAATCTGTAAAAGAAGAAAGGGTGCTATTCGCACCCTTTCGTTCGTTACTTATCCGCGCGGATCAGAGCGAGTGGATGCTCGACTTGCTGACGGCCATCGCGGCTTCCTTGAAGGACTCGCTCACGGTCGGGTGGGCGAAGCAGGTGCGGGCGATGTCCTCGGCGCTGCCGCCGTATTCCATGTGCGCGCAGGCAGCGGCGATCATCTCGGACGCGCCCTTCGCGACCATCTGGACGCCCAGGACCTTGTCGGTCTTGGCGTCGGCGATGACCTTGATGAAACCGGTGGTGCCGTCGGTGGCGATGGCGCGACCGTTGCCCTGGAGCTGAAACTTGCCGACTTTGACCTCGAGGTTCTTGGCCTTGGCCTCGGCCTCGGACAGGCCGACGCAGGCGACTTCGGGGTCGGTGTAGATGACCCCCGGGATGACGCCGTAGTTCACGTGGCCATGCTTGCCGGCGAGGTTCTCGGCGATGGCGACGCCTTCTTCTTCGGCCTTGTGCGCGAGCATCGGGCCGACGACGACGTCGCCGATGGCGAAGACGCCCGGCAGGTTGGTGGCGTAATGGGCGTCGATGGCCACGCGGCCGCGTTCATCGAGCTTGAGGCCGGCTTCGGCGGCGCCGAGTCCGGTGGTGTTGGCCTTGCGACCGACGGCGACGAGGATCTTGTCGGCCGGGAACTCGAGCGCCTTGCCGTCGCGCTCGGCGGTGAGGGCGAAGCCGGCGGCGGTCTTCTTGACGCCGGTGACCTTGGCGCCCAGCTCGAACTTGATACCTTGTTTCTCGAAGGCGGCTTGAGCGGCCTTGGCGATGTCCGCATCGTAGGCGGGGCCGCCGATGGCCGGAAGCATCTCGACCACGGTGACCTGGGAGCCGAGGCGGGCCCAGACGGAACCGAGCTCTAGGCCGATGGCGCCGGCGCCGACGACGACCATCTTCTCGGGAACGGCCTTAAGGGAGATACCGTGGTCGGACGAGATGACGGTCTCGCCGTCGAATTTCATGAACGGCAGCTCGACCGGCACGGAGCCGGTGGCGATGAGGATGTTCTTGGTCTCGAGGACGCGTTCGCCGGCGGAGCCGCGGACGAGGACCTGGCCGGCCTTGCCGAGGCGACCGAGACCGCGGACAATCTCGACGCCGCGCTTAGAGACGAGGAATTCGACGCCCTTGTTCAGCTGGGCGACGACCTTGTCCTTGTTGGCGAGCATGGTCGGGACGTCGAAGCTGAGCTTCTCGGCGCCGACGATGCCGTGGTGCTTGGCGTGCTGGACGTGGCGCCAGGTCTCGGTCGAGTGGAGCAGGGCCTTGGAGGGGATGCAGCCGACGTTGAGGCAGGTGCCACCGAGGGTGGGGTCCTTCTCCACGAGGGCCACCTTGAGACCGAGCTGGGCGGCCTTGATGGCGGCGACATAGCCACCGGGGCCGGAGCCGATTACGACGAGATCGAGTTGGGACATGGGTGCAAAGTCAGGGCGGGAAGGGTTCAGACGCCGAACAGCAGGCGCTGTGGGTCCTCGATGAACTGGCGCACCTTGACCAGGAAGGTCACGGCTTCCTTGCCGTCGATGATGCGGTGGTCGTAGGAGAGCGCGAGGTACATGATCGGCCGGATGACAATCTGGCCGTTCTCGACGACCGGTCGCTCGACGATGTTGTGGAGGCCCATAATCGCGGCCTGCGGGTGGTTGAGGATCGGCGTCGAGAGCATCGAGCCGTAGATGCCGCCGTTGGAGATGGTGAAGACGCCGCCCTGGAGCTCCGGCAGCTGGATCTTGCCGTCACGGGCGCGCTTGCCGTAATCACCGATCGCCTTCTCGATGCCGGCGAAGTTGAGCTGGTCGCACTCACGGACCACGGGGACCATCAGGCCCTTGTCGGTGCCGACGGCCACGCCGATGTCGAAGAAGTGGTTCTCGATGATGTCCTCGCCGTCGAGCTGGGCGTTGATGGCCGGGACTTCCTTCATCGCCTGAACGGCGGCCTTCACGAAGAAGGACATGAAGCCGAGCTTGACCCCGTATTTCTTGAGGAATTCTTCACCGTGGCGTTTGCGCAGCTCCATCACCGGGGCCATGTTGACCTCATTGAAGGTGGTGAGCATCGCGGTCTCCGACTTGGCCTGAACGAGTCGCTCGGCGATCTTGCGACGTAGCGGCGACATCCGCTTGCGGGAGGTGCGACCGGTGCGGGAGGGAATCTCGACGGCCGGGGCGGCCGTGGCGGCGGGGGCCGCGGCGGCGGGAGCGACGGCCTTAATCGGCGCCTGACCGGCGAGCGCCGCGAGCATGTCGCCCTTGGTGACGCGGCCGGCTTTGCCGGTGCCTTCGAGGGCGGCGGGGTCGAGGCCGGTCTCGGCGGAGAGGCGGCGGACGGCGGGAGAGACTTCGGCGGCGGCGCCAGACTTGGTGGCGGCCGGGGTGGCGATGGGTGCAGCCTGGGTGGCGGCGTTGCCCGGGGCGGCCGGCTTGGCGGCGGCCGGAGCGGCCGCGGGGGCGGGAGCATTGCCAGCGGCACCGGCTTCGATGCTGGCGACGACCTGGCCGACGAGGACTTCGGTGCCCGCCTCGATGGCGATGGTGATACGTCCATCGACCTCGGCGGTGCCTTCGGAAGTGACCTTATCGGTTTCGTAGGAGAACAGGGGCTGGCCTTTGCGGACCGCGTCCCCGTTTTTCACCAACCAAGCGGCGAGCAGGCCGCCAGTGATGGATTCTCCCATGGGGGGGATTTTGACGTCGACAGCCATGAAAAGTGAGTAGGTCTGGAAATTGGAACCCCTTTCGAGGGGTTTCAACGGGTAAATCTGCCTTTAATCGACCTAGGACGGGCGTTTCGGGGTTGCGGGTGGTCAAAATTGACCACCAGACGGCTCCGGTCGGCGACTCAGGCTTCGAAGGCCTGCCGGATGAGGTCGGCCTGCTCGATCTTGTGGACCGAAAGCGAACCCACCGCCGGGGACGCGCCCGCGTCGCGGCCAGCGAAAGTCGGCCGCAATTCCAGCGTCTCCTCGATGAGGGGCGCGATGAAGGACCAGCCGCCCATATTGCGGGGCTCGTCCTGCACCCAGACCACCTTCTTCGGTTCGCCGTATTGGTCGTGGAGGCGTGCCAGGGTGGCGGCGTCGAAGGGGTAGAACTGCTCCACGCGCACGATCGTCGTGGTGGTGTCCTTGCGGTTGGCGCGTTCGGCTTCGAGTTCGAAGAAGACCTTGCCGGAGCAGAGGAGCAGTCGCTCGGTCTTCGCGGCCGGCGTCGGGTCGGGGAGGATGGCCTGGAAGCCACCGGAAGTCAGGTCCGTCAGTTTGCTCACGCAGGCCTTGTGACGCAGCAGGCTCTTCGGGGTCATGACGACGAGCGGCTTGCGGAGCTCGGCCTTGACCTGACGGCGCAGGGCGTGGAACAGCTGCGCGGGCGTGGATGGTTGGACGACCTGCAGGTTGTTCTCGGCGCAGAGCTGCAGGAAGCGCTCGAGGCGCGCGGACGAATGCTCGGGGCCTTGGCCTTCGTAGCCGTGCGGCAGGAGCATGACCAGACCGCTGGTCTGGTTCCATTTCGATTCCGCCGAAGCAATGAACTGGTCGATTATGATCTGGGCCCCGTTGGCGAAGTCGCCGAACTGGGCTTCCCAGATGACGAGCGAGTCGGGCGCCTCAAGCGAATAACCGTAGTCGAAACCGAGCACGGCGTACTCGGAGAGGGAGGAGTTCACGAGCTCGATGGCGGCGCCGCCGACGGCGTTGAGCGGGCAATGCTCGGCGTCGTTGGAGGGGTCGTGGAGGATGGCGTGGCGGTGGGAGAAGGTGCCGCGCTCCACGTCCTGGCCGGAGATGCGGACGGGGTGGCCCTCGGCGAGGAGGGTGGCGAACGCGAGGCCTTCGCCGAGGCTCCAGTCGAAGTTGGCGCCGGACTTGAAGGCCTCGGCCTTGAGGTCGAGCTGACGCTTGATCTTCGGGTTCGGGGCGAAGTCCGGCGGCATCTGCCACAGGTGCGGGGCGACCTTGCCGAGGAGTTCGGCGCTGACCGCGGTCGGGACCAGGTGTTCGTAAGGGGAGCGGAAGGGACGCACGCCGAACGGGGCCTTCTGGCGTTCGGCGATCTCGACCTTGATGGCCTCGAGGGCGCGGGCCTGGGCCGCCTCGAGCAGGACGTCGTTCTCGGTGCGGAGCTTGGCCAGTTCGCCGTCGGGGGCGGAGCCCGCCTGGGTCAGGCGCGAGGCGTAGAGCTCGGTGACGGAAGGATGGGCGGCGATGTTGCGGTAGAGGACCGGCTGGGTGAAGAAGGGCTCGTCCGTCTCGTTGTGGCCGTAGCGGCGGTAGCAGACGATATCGACGACCGCGTCGGCGCCGAACTGCTGGCGGTATTCCAGCGCGAGCTCGGTCGCGAGCACGACGGCGTCGGGGTCGTCACCGTTGGCGTGGAAAATCGGCGACTCGGTGAACTTGGCGATCTCGGTGCAATGGCGGCCGGTGCGGGCCTCGTCCGGGTTCGTCGTGAAACCGACCTGGTTGTTCGTGACGAGGTGGAGGGTGCCGCCGACGCCGTAGCCCTTGAGGCCGGCGAGATTGAGGGTCTCCATCACGATGCCCTGACCGGCGAAAGCCGCGTCGCCATGGATGAGCACCGGGAGGATCTGGGAGCGCGACGCCTTATCCTGGAGATCCGTGCGGGCGCGGGCGCGGCCGAGGACGACGGGATTGACGGCCTCGAGGTGGCTGGGATTGAAGGCGAGCGTGACGGCGACGGGCTGGCCGTCGACGGTGCGTTCCCCTTCGTAGCCGAGGTGGTACTTCACGTCGCCGTCGCCATGGGTGGTATCGGGGATATGGTTCTCGTTGAACGCGCGGAAGAGGTGCTCGGCCTTCTTGCCGCAGAGGTTGACGAGCACGTTGAGGCGGCCGCGGTGGGCCATGCCGACGACGAGGTCGGTGATCTTCAGGCCGGGGGCCCGGTGGAGGAGCTGCTCCAGGGCGTTCATCACGGTCTCGCCGCCTTCGACGGAGAAGCGCTTGGCGCCCACGAAAGTGCGGTGGAGGAAACGTTCGAACTGCTCGGCTTGGACGAGGGTGCGGAGGAAGCGGCGGCGGGTGTCGGCGTCATAGGCCGGGCGGAGGCCGCACGACTCCGTGCGCTCCTGCAGCCAGCGGCGACGGGCGCCGTCCTGGATGTGCGTGAACTCGACCCCGATCGGTCCGCAGTAGATGGCCCGGAGCTTCGCGAGGATTTCCGACAGGGCCAAGGTCTTGCCGCCGAGGAAGTCGCCCGTGTGGAAGGAACGGTCAAGGGCGATGCCGTCGAGTCCCAAGGCCTTGTCGGTCAGGCCGAAGTGGGGCTGAGGGTCGAACAGGGGGTTGATCCGGGCCTGGAGGTGGCCGAGCATCCGATAGGCCTCGATGGCCGCCAGCACCTTGAATTGGGCCACGGCATCGACGGAGCCGGCCGGGCCGGGCGCGGTCTTGCCGGGTTTGGGCGGCAGGCTGAGCCCGAGTTCGAAGCCTTCGAAGAAAGTACGCCAGTCGGCGTCCACGGACAAAGGGTCCTGCGTCCAGCGCTCATGGTAAGAGGCAACAAGGTCGGCGTTCCAACGGGTTCCTACGCTCAAGTGTTTCATTTCGGTGACCGATAAAGGTATCCGCTATTAGGCTTCCGTCTTTCGGGGAAACAAGTCCAGACCGTGCCTAGTTATAAGCGTTTAGGGGCAAGATTGGGGATTGTATCGAGGAAATCGGGTAGGTTTAATGCCGTCCCGTCGATGTCTACCCCACGACCGGCCAATCGTTCGTATTCCACGGAAGCCTTGGAACGGTGGTTCGCGTCCCTGCCCGAGTCCTGGGAGAAGACTTTCCGGAAGGCCGACCTCGAGGAAGGTCGCCGCATCTACACCGAGGGTCTCGTCCGATCCCTGGAGTTGAAGCCGCACGCCGCCGAGGCCGTCACCCGGACAGAGACGCAGACGGTCCGAGCCGTCATCGAACTTGGGGAAGGTCGGATCGAATGGCGCACCTCGCTACCCGAGGAGGAGAACGGCGCACCTTACGCCGTCGCCGGGATGTACGAGGTCGAGGAGCTGCTCGCCGATGAGATCTCCCCCGTCGACGACTCCGCTCCCGCGGCGGCGCCGGCGGCCCCCGTCGAGCCGGAGCGCAAGGACGCCGGCGCGCGGGCGGCGCTGAAACTGCAGGTGGCGTTCGAGCTCTCCTCGGGCGGCCTGACCGCTTCCGCCTCGTGGTCGGGCCGCGGCGGCCATGCGTGGAGCTGCTTCGGTCCGGGCGCGGTGCCGGGCGACGAGCTTTCCGACGAGCAGCGGCAGACCTTATTCCGTTTCTCCACCGTGGCCCACCGTGCCGGCTTCGCCTACGGGAAGGCCGCCGGCACCTGGGGCATCGATAACATCGGTCGCATCGAGCGGTTCGTCCGCGAGGAGCTCGCCGAGTGGCGCAAGCGTTTCCGGCTCGTCGGCGAGGAGGCCCTGGAAATCTTCCGCAACGAGCAGCTGCAGGTCGAGGTCGACGCCGACGCCGAGTCCGGCGCGGACGGCAAGTCCTTCCGCCTCAACTGGCGGCTCAAGGCGGGCAAGCACCGCTTGCTGGCGGAGGAGCAGAAGCTGCTGCTCAAGGCCGGCGGTCGCCCGGTGATCCTGCCGGGTAAGGGCGTCGTCGCCTACAACGCGGCCGTGGCGGATTTCTCGGAGGATTGGCGGGCCAAGGAGGGTGAGGTGCCCCGCTACCTGCTGCTGTCGCTCTTCGACCATGCCGCCGTCGGCGCGCTCAAGCTCAACGACGAACTCAAGGCCTGGAAGGACCGCCTGCTGCAGGAACCCGTCGCCCCGGACGACCTGCCCGCCCACCTGCGCCCTTACCAGGCCAAGGGCGTGGCCTGGCTGGCCCGGCTCTGCGAACTCGGCGCGCACCCGCTGCTGGCGGATGAGATGGGTCTCGGCAAGACCGTCCAGGTGCTGGCGCTCCTGGTCTCGCGGCCGGTCGGCGAGCGGACCATCATCGTCTGCCCTGCCAGCGTGATCCCCGTCTGGATCGGCGAAATCAAACGCTTCCACCCTGAGTTGAGCGCGGGCGTCGCGGTCCTGACGGCGGACGACGATTTTGTGCGCAACCCCTCGGCCCGGTTGTGGATCTCGAGCTACACGCAGCTGCGCCGGCACGCCGACCAGTTGGCGAAGACCCGTTTCGGCTACGCGGTCCTCGATGAGGCGCAGGCGATCAAGAACCCCGAATCTAAGACGACGCAGACCTGCGTGGCTTTGCAGGCGACGCACCGCATCGCGATCACCGGCACGCCCCTGGAGAACCGTCCCACGGACATCTGGACGATCTTCCGTTTCCTGATGCCCGGCCTGCTCGGCAAGCGCGCCCAGTTCGAGCGGATGATGCTCCGCGACCCGCAGGCGGCGCTGGGCAAGGTCCGTCGCCAGGTCTCGCCGTTCGTGCTACGACGCCTCAAGCGGCACGTCGCCGCCGATATCCCTCCGAAGATGGAGGTGGTCCTGCCGTGTCCGCTCACCCACGAGCAGAGGGCCCTGTACCAGCACCTTACGCAGGGCAGCGGGCTCTCGGGCGAGCTGGCGAGCCTGCTCTCCCGCGACGCCACCTCGGTGCTCACGCTGCTGATGCGCCTGCGCCAGGTCTGCTGCGACCCCGGGCTGCTGCCGGAGAATTCGGGCTGTCCGTCGGCGCACTCGGGCAAGATTACCCTGCTCGTCTCGAAGTTGGCGGAGGTCGCCGCGAACGGCTCCAAGGCCGTCGTCTTCTCGCAGTTCGTTTCGCTGATCGAGCGCGTCAAGTCCGCCCTAGCCCGCGACCTGCCGCACCTGCCGGTCTTCGAGCTGACCGGCGAGACCAAGGACCGCTCCGCGCCGGTGGAGCGCTTCAAGGAGACCAAGGGGCCGGCCTTGTTCCTCGCCTCCCTCAAGGCGGGCGGCACGGGCATCACCCTGAACACCGCCGAGTACGTCTTCCTGCTCGACCCCTGGTGGAATCCCGCCGTCGAGGCCCAGGCCGTCGACCGCGTGCACCGCATCGGGCAGAAGAACCCCGTGCTCATCTACCGCATGATTGCTCCCGGCACCGTCGAGGAACGCATCGAGGAACTTAAGCAGGAGAAGCGCGAGCTCTTCTCGACGGTCGTCGGCGACATCCCGGACATGACCGACTGGACGCGCCACTTCTCCTCGCTCGACGCGCTCATCCGGCTCAGCGACTCGCCCGCGGCCTCGGCCTCGGCGGAAGCCGCCGCCGCGGAGCGCGAGACGGAGGTCTGAGCCTCAGCGGGCGATCAGATCGTACTCGAGGGCGCCGGTCACCGTGACCTCGGCGAACTCGCCCACGGGCAATTTCTTCGGCACCTGGACGATGCCGTCGATCTCCATGGCGTCGCCGGCGCTGCGGGCCACGCCGGGACTTTCGACGAGCACCCGGAGTTTGCGACCGATGAAGGCTTCCCCGCGTTCCTTCGAGAGGCGCTGGAGCAGGAGCATGGCGCGGGCGTGGCGGGTAGCCTTCACCTCGTCGGGGATATGGCCCTCCATCTTCGCGCCCTTGGTGCCTTCCTCCTTGGAGTATTTGAAGATACCGACGCGGTCGAAGCGGGTCGTGGCCAGGAAATCGAGCAGTTCCTGGAAATCCTCCTCGGTCTCCCCCGGAAACCCGACGATGAAGGTGGTGCGGATGACCAGGTCGGGGATACCGGCCCGCATGCGGCGGATGAGGTCGCGGATGTAGGCGCCGTCGGTCTCGCGTTGCATGGCCGTGAGCATGCGGTCGGAGATATGCTGCAGGGGGATGTCCACGTAGCGGGTGACGTGGCGGGACTGCGCGATCGTCTCGATGAGCTCGTCGCTCCAGTGCGCCGGGTGGGTGTAGAGCAGGCGGATCCAGTGGTCGCCGGCGATGGCGTCGAGCTCGCGGAGCAGCGAGGCGAGGGATTCGCCCTTGGAGGAGTCGACCTTGCTCCGCGGGTTGGGGCGGGCCTCGGTCCAGCGGTCCATCCCGAAGTAGGTCGTGTCCTGCGAGATCAGGTTGATTTCCCTGACGCCGTCGGCGACGAGCAGGCGGGCCTCCTTCACCACGGACTCGACCGTGCGGCTGCGGTGACGGCCGCGGATGCGGGGGATGATGCAGAAGGAGCAGGGGTGGTTGCAGCCTTCGGCGATCTTGATGTAGGCCGCGTGGCGCGGGGTCAGGCGGAAGCGCGGCGTGTCGAAGTCCGGGATGAACGTCGTGGTCTTGGCGAGGAATTCCGTCTTGCCCGCGTCGCCGCCGAGGACCTTGCGGATGACGGGCACGATGTTCGTCACTTGGTCGAGTCCGATGAAGGCGTCGACCTTCGGCAGTTCGACGCGCCCCTTGGCTCCCTCGACGACGGGCAGGGCGCCTTGGTAGCGCTGGGCCATGCAGCCGGCCACGATGAGTTTCTGGCCCTTCTTCCGGGCGGTCGCCTTGCCGTCGCTCATTTCGTAGATCGCCTCGAGCGCCTCGTGCTTGGAGGCGTCGATGAAGGAGCAGGTGTTGACGATGACCACGTCGGCCTCGGCGGCGTCGGGGGTCATGGTCATGCCGGCCTGGGCGAGGTGGCCGATCATGATCTCGGAATCGATCAGGTTCTTGGCGCAACCGAGGGAAACGAGGCCTACTTTGACGGACATGGGGGGATAAGGAGCAGGGATTCCGAGGAAAGCAACCCCAGGCGGGTCAAAGCGTCAGCCAGGCCTCGGCCGGGATCGTCTCGGGACGGGCCAGCGATGTCACCCCGAAGGCGGGCAGCGCCTCGAGCCAGCGGGCCACGTCGGCCTGGTCGGGGAAGAGTTTCCGGGCGGCCGAACCGACCTGTTTGCGCCGCTGGGTGAAAAGCATGCGGGCCACCTCGCGGGCGCGGGGGCTGAGGCGACGGGCGTCGGCGCGGCGGCGCAGGACGAGCAGGCAGGAGTCGACCTTGGGCGGCGGGTTGAACGATTGCGCGGGGACCGGGTGGACCTTCACGCGTTCGAAGGCCAGCTGGACCTGCGCGGTCACGGCCGACCAGTGCCCGGTGCCGACCTCGGCCGTCAGTCGCTCGGCGGCTTCGCGTTGCAGCATCAGCACCATGAGCGACGGGTGCGGTCCGGCGCAGATCGCGTCCATCCAGGGAGTGGAGATCGCGTAAGGGAGGTTGGCGATGACCTTGAACGAGCCGTCGGTCGCCGCCTTCAGGCCGGCGCGCGGGAAGTCGACCGCGTCGCCCTCGTGAAGATGGAACGTCGCGGGGTACCGGGGCTGCAGCGTGGTCTCGAGGTGGTAGACCATCGTGCGGTCGGCCTCGACGGCGAAAAGTTCGACGCCCGCGCCCAGCAAGGTGCGGGTCAACGTGCCCAATCCCGGGCCGACCTCGACGACGGTGTCGCCGGCCTTGACCTCGCCGAGTTCGAGGGATTTGCGGACGATGTTGCCGTCCACGAGGAAGTTCTGGCCGAGCCACTTCTTCGGCATGTGCGCCAGCCGCGCCAGCAGCTCGCGGGTCTCCGATAGGCTGAGCGGGCCGTCGCTCATGCGCGCCGAAAGGCCTGCAGCAGCTCGGCCGGATCGGCGGCGCGCATCAAAGATTCGCCGACCAGCAAGGCGTGGGCGCCGGCGGCGCGCATGCGGGCCGCGTCCGCCGGGGTCTTGATGCCGCTCTCGGCGACCTTCAGTACGTGCTTGGGCATCTGCGGGATGACGCGCTCGGCGAAGGTCAGGTCAATCTGGAAGGACGAGAGGTTGCGGTTGTTGACCCCGACCATGTCCGGGTCGTGCCTGAGCGCGCGCTCGAGCTCGGCCTCGTCATGGACCTCGAAAAGGGTGTCCAGACCGGCGAGCTTCGCCGCGCGGTGGATCGGGCGGATCTCGTCGTCGGTCAGGCCGCGGACGATGATGAGGATGCAGCGGGCGCCAGCCTGGGCCGCCTCCAGTACTTGGAACGGGTGCACCATGAAGTCCTTGCGGATGCAGGGCAGGGGAGTGGGGCGCTTTGCCTGGTCGTGGGTCACCTCGACCAGGTCGGCGAGACGACCTTGGAAATAAGTCGTCTCGGTCAGCACCGACAGGCAGTCGGCGCCCGCCTCGGCGTAGAGCCGGGCCTGGGCGACGGCGTCGACCTCGGCCTTGATCTGGCCCACGCTCGGGGAGGCCCGTTTGACCTCGGCGATGACGGTCAGGCGCCCCGGGACATCCAGGGACTGACGGAATCCCGGCGGTAGTCGGCGGCCCGCGAAGGCGGCCAGTTCGGCGTCGGTGACGGGGCGGGCGAACGGGGCGATTTCCCGGCGCTTGGCGTCCATGATTTCCGTCAGCTTGTCCACGCCCTCCACGGAACCGCTCCGCGGCCGTCTGGCAATCGTTTTGACTCCCTCGCCGCGGTCGTCTCGATGGCAGGCATGTCTGGCATCGACCTCCTGCTCGCCACCACCGCCCGGCTGCGCGCCCCTGACGGCTGTCCTTGGGACCGGGTGCAGACCCA
>CAIRWP010000247.1 GCA_903882335.1 uncultured Opitutia bacterium
CCGGTCTCGGTTTCGGCATCCTGCTGGCCCGGGCCTTGGCGCTGGCCCACGGCGACGCCGGCTGGAAGCCTGCGTTGGCGATGCTCGCTGTCCTGGTGCTGGGGTGCTGCGCCGGCGGCCTGTGCATCGCGGCCGCCGCGGCTCCGTTCTTCGCCAACCTCGGAGGTTGAGGTTTGCAGGGCAGGGTCGCCCATTCTAAAAATCGGCATGGAAGAAACTTCGCAGATTCACGTCGCCCGCAAGACCGTCCAGCTCGGCGTCTTCTCTCCGGAGGAAGTCGTCGCTGGGTTGGCCAGCGGCCGATTCCAGTCCACCGACCTCGCATGGACCAACGGCCTGGCGGCGTGGAAGCCGCTGGGCGAATGGCCCGAGTTCGCGGCGGCCGGCGTGCCGACGTCCCCGCTGGCCGCGGATTCCGCCTCGGCCGCGCCCAGCCAAATCCCGTGGGAGCAGGGCAAGTCGCTCGGTGCTTTCTTCGCGACCATCAAGGTCGCGATCCTGTCGCCGCGCGCGACGCTCGCCAATGGACGCTTCGCCTTCGGCGATTGGCTGGCCTTCTGCTACCTCGCTTTGGCCATCACCCTGCCGTTTCAGTTGATCGGGATATTCGCCTTCGACGATAAGAATGCCCAGCTCGCCGATTTGCTCCTCAAACTTGGCTTACATGACATGGCGAACCAGATCCTCGCGGCGCCGCCGCAATCCAAGGCGATGGCGGTCATCGGGCTGGCGCTGGCACCGCTGTTCTATGCTTTTGCCGGCGTCCTGCATTTCCTCGGGCAGAAGCTTGTCCGTCTCGGCGTTCCGCTCGAGCGCACCGCTTCGGCTTACCTGCTGGCCTTCGCGGTACTCATCGTCCTCGGTGCGCCGTTTCAGCTGCTGGGCTTCAACTTTGAGCTGCAGGCCGCGCTCGGATTCCTCCTGGCTATCCCGATGGCGGTGGTCTTTTTCCAGGCGTTGGGCGCCGCCACGGGTCTTTCGGCCTGGGTCCAGTTCGGCATCGCCTGCCTTGTCGCCTTCATCCTCTGCTGCTGTTGCTGCCTGGCGCCGCTCATGCTGCTTGGCGGCATCGGTGCTGCCGTCGCCCCCTGACCGGTGCTGCGCCTCGTCCGTCGTCCCGCCTTCCCCGGGGAGTTCAACCACGAGCTCATCTGGCCGCTGGGCTTCCTCGGGACGCTGGCGGCGGGGTGGGCGTGGTTCCAGACCGGCTGGCAGCTGCCCGGCTGTCTGTTCATGAAATGGACCGGCTTCCCTTGCCTCGGCTGCGGTGGCACGCGCTGCGCGCGACACCTCGCGTCCTTCGATTTTGCGCAGGCTTTCTTTTTTCATCCGCTGCTGTGGACGCTCATCCTGCTCGCCGCCGCGTGGTCGCTCTGGTCGGCGGTGTGGTGGGTGCGCCGCGCCCCGTGGCGCCTGCGGCTCGCGGCCGATGAGGCCGGCTGGACCGCGCTCCGCCGCGGCTTCCTCGGCCTCCTCTGCCTACACTGGCTCTGGCAGTGCTATTACCTCCGCGCATGAGGGGCTTGTTGCGCATCCTCGGTTGGCTGGCTTTGGCCTTCGTCGTGACCGCGCTCACGCTCGCGGTCGTCTACCTCTGCAGCGATCGGCCTGGGCGCGTCGCGCTCGAGCAGCGCGCCCTCGACGTCGTCGATGGCGTCCGCGAGGACGGGACCACGCCCGCACGCGTCGTCGGCTGGCTCGACCAGGTGGCGGACCGGACCGAGGTCATCAAGGGAGACATCGTGCCGGCGCCCGCCCCGGCCGAGCAGGGCACCGCGCCCTACGGCGAACCGGCGGATCGGGTCGGCCTGCAGGTCCTGCATAACCTTGGCTACGCGGTCGGCTACGACAATGCGCTGCCGGGCCCGCGGTGGTCGTCCTACCGCGTCTTCCCGAACCCCGGCCAAGCCGCCGAACGTCCCTCCGGCTTCCGGACGGATGCCCGGACCAGCGCGCGCGTCAGCACGCAGGAGTACGTGCGTTCCGGCTACGACCGCGGCCACCTCGCGCCGAACTACGCCATCGCGGTCTGCCACGGCGAGGCGGCCCAGCGGGAGACCTTCCTGCTCAGCAACATCGTCCCGCAGCTCCACGCGCTCAACGCCGGTCTCTGGAAGGACCTCGAGCAACGCGTCGTGCGCCGGTACGTCGAGCGCTACGGCACCGTCTGGGTGCAAGTCGGCCCGGTCTACGCGGCCGCTCCCGCCCGGCGGATCGGGCGCCTGCCCGTGCCTGAGGCCTTCTGGATGGTCGTGTCGGAGTACGACGAGACCGTCCGCGGGATCCGCGCCATCGCGTACGTGATCCCGCACGAGGAGAAGTGGCGCGACCCCGAGCTCACGCGCTACGTCGTGAGCGTCCGCCAGGTCGAGGCACTGACCGGCCTAGACTTCTTCCCCAAACTGCCGCCGGCCGTCCAGGACCGCCTGGAATCAACGGCCGCGCCGCGCGCCTGGTGACGGCAGCGCCCGCCGAAGGTCGGCCGCGTGGAGCAGGCAGACACAGTCCGAGCCGTCGGCCGTCGCGAGCCAGAGCATCGGCAACGTCGGCCACGCGCGGTGCATCGCGGCCTGCAGGCCGCCCACCTCGATGACGAGGATGCCGTGCGGCTTGAGCGTCGCTCGCGCCTGCACGAGCAGCTTACGGATGACATCGAGGCCGTCCTTGCCGGAAACCAGCGACTGTTTCGGCTCCTGTTTGAACTCGGCGGGGAGGCGTCGGTAGATGCCTTCCGGCTCGTAGGGCGGGTTGCTGAGGATCAGGTCGAACTTCGGGCCCTTGAGCAGCGCCGTCATCGTGTCCGTCTCGTGCAGCGTCACGCGTTTCGCCAGGCGGTGGTCGGCGACGTTGAGCGCGGCGACCGCGAGCGCGTCGGCCGAGAGGTCGGTTGCCTGGACGCGGGCCTGGGGGAAGCGTTTCGCCAGGAGGATGGCCAGGCAGCCCGACCCCGTGCAGATGTCGGCCACATCGGTCACCTGCGCGGGCGGCGGGAGCCACTGCGGGATCGCCTCGGGGATGAGCTCGACGAAGTAGGAGCGCGGGATGATGACGCGTTCGTCGACGCGGAAGCGCAGGCCGCCGAGCCAGGCCTCGCCGACGAGGTAGCCGGTGGGCACGCGGTCGAAGACGCGGCGCTCGACTAGCCCGAGGAAGGCGGTCTTTGCCTTGGCCGTCAGCGGCCGGTCGAAGCAGGACGGCAGCTGCTCCCAGGCCAGGCCGGTGGCGTGGCCGAGCAAGGTGAGCGACTCCTCCTTCGCGTTGACGAAGCCCTGCCCGTGCGCGATATCGCCGGCCTTGAAGAGCTTGTTCGCGAAGCGTAAACAATCACCGCCCGTTTTCAGGCGGGCGGTGGTGGCGGGGGTCGGGCGCGGAAGGGCGCTCATCGTCGCGGCGGGCCGCTTCAGGTGAGCGGGGCGGCCGACCAGAGTTCCTTCGGGGTGCGTTCGAAGAAGTCCTCGAGGTACTTCGTCGTGGCGCCGCCCTGGCGGAAGACCGGGTCCTTCATGATCGCGCGGCAGACCGGGATGGTCGTGTGGATGCCGCGGATGATGTACTCGCCCAGCGCGCGGTGCATGCGGTCCAGCGCCTTCTGGCGGGTGGCCCCGACCGAGATGAGCTTGGCCACCATGGAGTCGTAGAGGGGCGGGATGACGTAGCCGGAGTAGCAGTGCGAGTCGACGCGCACGCCGTGACCGCCGGGCGTGTAATAGAGGCCGATGGTGCCGGGGCTCGGGGCGAAGTTGCGGGCCGGGTCCTCGGCGTTGATGCGGCACTCGATGGCGTGGCCGGTCATCTTGATGTCCTTCTGGCTCAGCTCCATCTTCTCGCCGCAGGCGATGAGGATCTGGCGGCGGACGAGGTCGATGTCCGTGACCTCCTCGGTGACCCCGTGCTCCACCTGGATGCGGGTGTTCATCTCCATGAAGTAATACTTACCATGGCGATCGACGAGGAACTCGATGGTGCCGGCGTTCTGGTAGCCGATCTTCTCGGCGAGGCGCACGGCGGTCTTGCCCATCTCCTCGCGGAGCTTGGGGGTGAGGAAGGGGGAGGGGGACTCCTCGATCAGCTTCTGGTGCCGGCGCTGCACGGAGCAGTCGCGTTCGCCGAGGTGGATGACCTTGCCGTGCTCGTCGCCCAGGAGCTGGAACTCGATGTGGCGCGGCTGTTCGATGTACTTTTCGATGTAGACGCGGCCGTCGCCGAAGGCCTTCTCGGCCTCGGAGCGGGCGCTCTCGAACTCCTTCGGGAAGGACGCGGCGTTGTGCACGATGCGCATACCCTTGCCGCCGCCGCCGGCCAC
>CAIRWP010000248.1 GCA_903882335.1 uncultured Opitutia bacterium
ACATCGGTATTCAAAAACGGCGAGGCCCGAAGAGGGGCTCGCCGCGGTGTTGGAGGATGCGGACGGAGCCATCGATGCAAACCAGAACTTCGACGATATCGAAGCGCCAGTGGGGCGCACCCCCGATTTCGCGCAGCCAGGCCTTCGCGGCCCGTCGTAAAGCCGTCCTTTTGCGCTCATCGACCGCCGCATGGCCGGCGCCGCCGTGCTCGGCCGTGCGAGTCTTGACCTCGACGAACACCAGCACCCTTCCCTCCAACGCGACGAGGTCGATCTCATCCTTCCCGGCCCGCCAGTTCATGGCGAGGATGGTCGCCCCGGCCCGGCGATACCGGGCCGCCGCCAACCGCTCACCCCGGGCGCCCAAGGTCTCGGGCCGCGACCATCGCTGCCGCAGGGACTCCCACCATTGCCTCAAATCCATGCCTAAAGAGGTCGTTTGCCCGGCACCAGCGCCAGCCCGCAGAGGAGGGGTTCTTGACCTAGGGAACTGCCCCGTCCTATCTCTGTCATAAGCCCCTACACCCATGCGTCTCCCCACCCTCCTCGCCCTCGCGCTGCTCGCGACCCTCAAGGCCGACCCTCTGCCGGAAGAACTCCGCCAGAACGGCTGGTTCATCGGCTGCCAGGCCTACACCTTCAACCGCTTCTCGGCGTTCGAGGCCATCGCCAAGACGAAGGAAGCCGGCGGCAACCTGATCGAGTTCTACCCGGGCCAGGTCCTGAAGCCCGGCTCCAAGGAGAAGATCCACCACACCATGTCGGCCGAGTCCATGGCCGAGCTGCAGGCCGAACTGAAGCGTCAGGGCGTCAAGGCCGTGAACTACGGCGTCGTCGGCGCGGGCAACCCCGAGGAAGTGAACAAGATCATGGCCTTCGCCAAGAAGATGGGCCTCTACGCCGTCTGCACCGAAGCGACCGAGCAGATCGTCGCCTGGGAAAAGGCCGCCATCGAGCACGACGTCAAGGTGGCCTTCCACGAGCACGGCGGTTCGATGGACAAGCCCAAGTACAAGGTCTGGCACCCGCTCTACATCCTCGGCGTCGTCGAGAGCCGCGATAAGCGCGTGGGCGCCTGCGCCGACATCGGCCACTGGGCCACCTCGAACCTCAAGTCCGTCGAGTGCCTCCGCATCCTCAGCGGCCGCATCATCAGTGTGCACCTGAAGGACAAGGAGAAGTTCGGCGCCTCCCCCGTCGTCGTCGCCGGCAAGGGCGTGGTCGACGTCGCCGCCTGCCTCGAGGAACTCAAGAAGCAGAAGTTCGACGGCCACATCTCGATCGAGCACGAAGCCGACTGGAACGACAGCGTCCCGCAGGTGAAGGCCAACATCGAGTTCGTCAAGGCCCACGCCAAGTAAGCGCCGCGCGAGTCCGCTCCCCAGCCCCTGAAAACAGGGGCTTTTTGTTGGATCAGCGGGGCATGAGTTGATCGGTTGATCCGTTGGCCGGTTGGCCAGAGCGCACCGGATGCCTCTTAGGTAGGGACGAGCGTCCCCGCTCGTCCGGTTACGTCCTTACCGATTCAGCACTCCGTACTCGATCCTGCACTCGACTCAGTACTCCACCTTGCCCGCGTGCCCCCTGGCCAGCCGGCCAGCTGTTACCAATGGCTTCGCCTCGCGCCGCGATGGCGTGCCAGACCTCGTGTGAGGCCGAATAACCGGCAACGGGGTCAGGCACCATCATGCTGCGCATGCTGAAGCCAGACCCCATGCCGGCGGCCACGCCGCCCCAATGCATGATCGTGTGTCCTCTGGCCAACCGGCCAACCGATCAACGGATCAACTAATCACCCTTCCGGGGTGAAGCCGAGGACGACGTCCCAGCGCGCGGAGAGTTCGCCGGCCTTGGAGCCCTTGAGCGGGGCGAAGTCGATCGCCACGCTCTCGCGCTGCGCCTGGTCCTTGATGGCCTTGTAGACCATGTCGTTGGCGTTGAGCTCGTGGCCCTTGATGTAGCACTGGGTGATGAGCTCCTTCTTGCCCTTGAGGCGCACGGCGAGGTGGATGTGCGGGGTACGCGGCTGGTAGGGCACGGGCTTGATGGTCCGGAAGACGTACTCGCCGTTGGAACCGGTGAGGAAACGGCCGAAGCCCTGGAAGTTGCCGTCGCGCTTGGCCGCGTTGCCCGACTTGGTATGGATGTACGCGCCCTTGCTGTCGGCCTGCCAGATTTCGACCAGCGCGTTGCGGACCGGGTCACCATGCTCGTCGAGGATGCGGCCGCTAAGCCACGTGACCTCGCCGACCGCGGGCGTCACGCCGTTGTTCATGATGATGAGGTCGTTGTCGGTATCGAGCGGGAGCTTATCCGGGTAGAACGGCCCCTCGGTCTGCTTCGGCGTGCGCGTCAGAGCCTCGGCGAAGGCTCCCGGGACGGCGAACATCGCCGCGCCGAGGGCCACCTTGCGGAGGAAATCACGGCGGGCCTGGAGGTTCGCGGGCAACGGAGGCAGGGGCATGCTTAGGTTGATAGGGCAAACGGATGAAGGTGCAAGAGAAGGGTGTTAGCGGTTAGCGGATGGGCCGCCGGCATGGGGTCTGGCTTCAGCATGCGAAGCATGATGGTGCCTGACCCCGTTGCCGTTCTTCGGCCTTCACACGAGGTCAGGCACGCCATCGCATCGCGAGGCGAAGCCAGACCCCGTGTTTCGGCCGCGGACGAGCAGGGACGCTCGTCCCTATCTAAGAGGCAAGGAGACAGAAGGGTCAGGGACAGGGTCAGTCGGCAGGGGGAGGATGAAGCGAGTTGATGGGTTGATCTGTTGGCCAGTTGGCCAGAGGAGAGGCAAATTCACCACGGAACGGGCGCAGCAGACCGGGCGCAGACTAACCATCCCCGTGCTTCCATCGACTCAGCACTCGATTCAGCACTCGGTCCGATTTCTCCCCCTGACCCTGTCCCTGACCCTGTCCCTATGGTATCCCTTTGTTGCATCTCCCTCCCCCTCCCCCTAACTTTCCGCCGTCCATGTCGAAGGAAACCGACCTCGAGGAGATCCAGCACCTGCGCCGCCTGATCGCGAAGCATGAGGAGCTGTATCGCCGCCAGAACGCCCCCGAGATCTCCGACTTCGAATTCGACGAGTTGGTGGCCCGCCTGGGCAAGCTGGAGGCCAAGTACCAGGAGCACGCGGGGCCGGAGCTGGGAATCGGCGACGACCGGGCCGAGGGTTTCCAGCAGCGCGACCACCGCGAGCCGATGCTCTCGCTGGACAACACCTACGACGAGGGGGATTTCCGGGCTTTCGGCGAGCGGCTCCAGAAGGCCCTCGGGACCAGCGACGTCGACTTCGTGGTGGAGCCCAAGGTCGACGGGGTCGCCCTCTCCCTCACCTATGAGCGAGGTCGCTTCGTCCGCGCGGTCACCCGCGGCAACGGCAACCGCGGTGACGACGTCACCCATAACATCGCGCTGATCGAGTCCCTGCCGCGCGAGCTGGCCGACGCCCCGGAGCTGCTCGAGATCCGCGGCGAGGTCTACATGGAGCTGGCCGAATTCCAGCGACTGAACGCCGAGCGCGAGGCCGAGGGCGAGGCGCTCTACGCCAACCCGCGCAATCTGGCGGCGGGCACGGTCAAGCTGCTCGACCACGAGGAGGCGCGGAAACGCCGCTTGAGCGTCCTGTGCTACGGCCTAGGCGCCTGCGAGCCGCAGGTCTTCGCCTCGCTGTCCGACTTCAAACGGCGGCTGACCCGGTGGGGTTTCCCGACGCGCGACGATATCCCGGTGCAACGCGGGATCGAGGCGGCCTGGGCGGCGATCCAGAAACTCGATGGC
>CAIRWP010000249.1 GCA_903882335.1 uncultured Opitutia bacterium
CACCGCCCGCGGCATCCTCAAGCTGATGAAGGTGCGCGTCGTCGGCACCACCGACGACCCGGCCGACTCGCTCGACCTGCACCACCAGATCGCCAAGTCCGGCTTCGCGACCCAGGTCGTCCCGACCTACCGACCCGACGCGTGCCTCAAGGTCCGACAGCCCGAACGCGTGCAGGCCTGGGCCAAGCGCCTCGCCGCCGCCACGGGCAAGGGCGCTGACACTTTCGCCGGCCTGATCGCCGGACTCAACCAGCGCCACGACGACTTCGCCGCGGCGGGTTGCCGCGCCTCCGACCACGGCCTCGACTACCTCCCCGACGCCACCTGCACCGAGGCCGAGGCCAAGACGATCTGGGAACGCGCCATCGCCGGCCACCCCGCCACGCTCGAGGAAGCCGAGAAGTTCACGGCCTTCATCATGCTGCACGTCGGCCGCCTCAACCACGCCAAGGGCTGGGCCACCCAACTCCACCTCGGCGCCGTCCGCGACCCGAACCTCGGCCTGCTCAAGCGCCTCGGCTCCGACGCCGGCTGCGACACCATCGGCGACTTCCGCCAGGGGCCCGGCCTGATCCGCTGGTTCGGCACGCTCTCGGGCGAGCACGCCCTGGGCAAGGTCATCCTCTATAACCTCAACCCCGCCGATACCGCCCTCTTCGCCTGCCTCCCGGGCTCGTTCCAGGACGGCGTCACGCCGGGCAAGATTCAGTACGGTTCGGGCTGGTGGTTCCTCGACCAGGAACGCGGCATGCGCGACCAGCTGAACGCGCTGTCCGACCTCGGCCTGCTCAGCCGCTTCATCGGTATGATCACCGACTCGCGCTCCTTCCTGTCGTACCCGCGCCACGAATACTTCCGCCGCATCCTGTGCGACCTCGTGGGCCAGGACGTCGAGTCGGGCCGCATCCCGGACCGCCCAGACTGGAACGAGCGCCTGATCGCCGACGTCTGCTACGGCAACGCGAGCCAGTACTTCGGGTTCAAGGCGTAAGGAGACATGAGGCCTCGCCTCCGCGAGCCGGTCACGCGCACCCTCTGGGCCCTCCCCGATCGTGAACGGACCGTCGCGGAGACGATCTTGTCCGGCGCCTCCGGTGTCCTGTTGGTCGCGCTGCTGGCGGACCGGTTCGGCGAACTGCATCTCGGCCTGATCGACCCGGGGAACGATTGGCTCAGCCTCCTGCCGGCGCTCTGACTGGGACTGACCGTCTGGCGCGGTTTTCGGCAACAGCCGTTCGACCGCACTTCCGTGACCGTAGGTCTCTGTGGCGTCCTGCCGTACCTGGCCTTCAGCGGGCGTTCGTCCGCCCTGCGACCCCCTTGCCCCGACCGCTGGTGGCTCGGTTTGGTCCTTTTATTGGCGGCCTTCATCCTGGGCTTCATCCTGGAACGGCGCCCCCAGGCGAGCTGAGGCTTGCCATCGGCCGTACCCAGAAGATGCTCGGCCTCATGCGCACCCTCGCCCTCCTCGCCACCCTCCTCGCCCTCCCGGCTTTCGCCGCCGACAAGAAGGAGAAGACCCACGACCTGCGCGATTTCGCCTGGGGCAAGTCCGTCAGCGGTCCGTCCGCCACCATGGGCA
>CAIRWP010000250.1 GCA_903882335.1 uncultured Opitutia bacterium
CGCCTTCACCATGTGGTTCGCCGGCGGCGGCTTCCGTCCGGGCATGACCTACGGCGAGACCGACGAGTTCGGCTTCGGTGCGGTCAAGGACCCCGTCCACGTCCGCGATATCCACGCCACCCTCCTGCACCAGATGGGCCTCAACCACGAGCGCCTCAGCGTGAGGTCCCAGGGCCTCGACGTCCGCCTCACCGGGGTCAACCCGGCCAAGGTGATCAAGCCGCTCCTGGCCTGAGGTTCAGGATTCAAGCAACCATTGGAGCCTGTCAGGGTTGAAAGGGTAGATGCGCCCCAGCCTGATACAGACCTTCAGCCTTTTAGGACTATGCCTGGCGGCGAGCGCGCAGGAAAGTGACGGCGTATTTGAGCGTTATGACCGTAATCGTGACGGCAAAGTCATGGCTGACGAATTGCCGAGCAAGGCGACCTTCGCCCGTGCTGGCCACCCGGTTCAGCAATGGCGCCAAAACGCTCACGCTCGACCTGGCCGATATGCGCACCAGCCACCGGCTCGATCTGAAACTCGGCACCGCCGCCGGCGCGGACATCACCCGCGCGCTCTACATCACCGACCCCGCTCTCGCCGAGTGAGCGCACTCCATCACTCCAACTCTCCATGAAACCCGTCCTCATTCTTCTCGCGCTCGCCCTCACCGCCTTGGCTCAAACCCCGCCATTAACCGCCCCTGCGGTCAAAGCGAAAGCCAAGGCCACACCACCTCCGCTTCCTGAAAACGTCGAAGAGCGCACCGTTACCGTCTGGAGTGATGGCACCCGCATGGCGGGCGACGTTTACCGCCCGAAAAACCTTGCGCCCGATGCCAAAGCACCCGCCATCGTCCTCTGCGCCGGCACCGGCGGCACCAAAGGCGGCACGCAGGCCCGTGTCGCACGGCTGTTCGCCAAGGAAGGCTATGTCGTGCTCGCTTTCGACTATCGTGGCTGGGGCTTCAGTGAGAGCCAGCTCATGGCCGTCGAGCAGCAGCCCACCCCCGGCAACAAGAACGAGATGACCCTCAAAGTCCGCGCCCTGCGCTGGCAGATGAACATGACCGACCAGACCGAGGACATCCGCGCCGCCATCAGCTTCATCGCCGGTGAGCCCGGCGTGGACAAGGAGCGCATCGGCCTTTGGGGCAGCAGCTACGGAGGCGGACTTGTCACCTACATGGCCGGCACCGATCCCCGCGTGAAATGCACCGCCGCGCAGGTGCCCGGAGGCCTCACCCCGTCCACACCCGCCCGGGAAGCCTACGCCTACGACCTCGCCACCAAACAGGCCCGCGGCCTGACCGAGCCTATCCCGCTCGAAACCGGTAAGCTCGGCGGCAAAATGGCGAAATATGACAACATGCGGGTGAACCCGGCGAAAGGTATCGGCTACCATGCCCAGGAAGCCATTGCCGGCATCAAAGCGCCCATCCTCTTCGTTGTCGCCGAGAACGAGGAACTCAGCAGCAACGCCGCCGTCGAGAAGGCGAATCAGGACCTCACCAAGCGCGGCATCCTGTCCAAACACCACGTCATCAAAGGCATCACCCATTACGGCGTCTATCGCGAGGGCTTCGAGGAAGCCACCCGCGTGGAACTCGAATGGTTTAACCAGCACCTCAAGGCCCCGGCGCGCTAACCAACACTACCAGCATGACTCCAAAACGCCACCCATCCGTCCTCCTTTTTCTTTGTGCGCTCAACGTCCTCTGCGGTTCCACAGCCTCCGGCCAGTTTCCAGACGGCACGACGGCGAAGCCTGCGACGACCACCATGCCACAGAAACCGTCGGAAACGCCCACCTCGCATGCGGATGCTGTTTTCTCCGGCTACGACAAAAACAACGATGGCAAGGTCACGTCTGATGAACTGGCGAATCCGAAGGCTTTCGCCCGCTTCGACCTGGATAAGGACGGCGCGATCACGATGGCGGAGTATCAGAAGGTGAGCGGAAAAGCCGCCGCGGGTGGCGAGGCCGTCACAGCTAGCCGCGGTCTCTCGTCCCAGATCGAGTCCATGATCAAAGCCGTGGACAAGAACGCCGACGGCCAGATCACCAAGGAGGAAGCCGGCGGCGCGGCATGGTTCACCCGTCTCGACCAAGATGGCGACGGCGTCGTCAGCGCGGCGGAACTAACCTTGATGCGTCGTATCGTGGCGGCAGGAGCAGGATCAGCGGGTAAAAAATCCGCGGCACAGGTACCCGCGATCACGGCCGAGGACGTCAAGAAGGTCACCAGCGGGCCGGAGATGCTCAAACCCGGCGAAGTCGGCATCGGTCGTATGGTCGACGACGTGAAGTTCC
>CAIRWP010000251.1 GCA_903882335.1 uncultured Opitutia bacterium
ACATCGTCACCGGCAAGCGCCGCTGGGCCCACGGCCCCAAGGGCGACGACGAGCCGATGGCCGACCCGGTGGTCTACTGGTTCGAGCTCAAGCGCGACGGCAAGGGCGGCGCGAGCTACATGACGCACCAGGTCGACCGCGACAGCGGCATCGGCACGCCGTTCTGGACCGGCCCGCTCACGCCTCAGGCCAAGCCCGCGATCGTGACCGCGAACAAGCACGGGGTCTTCGTCTTCACCCAGAAATAAGCCACCCGGCTTCCCCATCAAGGGGTCAGACCCTATTAATGGGGTCTGACCCCATTGTTTTTACCCTTACGCTCTCGGTTGTCAGAAGGCTTAACGCCAGGGCGGTTCGGCCTGCGTCTTGCTCCACGCTTCCCACCGCTCGACCAAGGTCTTGGTCAGTTCTTCATGGCTCGCGGACACTTCCCTTTTTTCGGAAGGGTCGGTTTCCAGGTCGTAGAGTTCCCAGCGGGGTCCGCCCTTGAAGAGCTTCCACTTCCCGGATCGCAAGGCGCCACTCTTGCCGACTCGCCAGTAGAGTGTCTCATGGATGGGTCCGACCTCAGGATTCACAAACCGGCTGCGCAGGTCTTTGCCATCGGCATCGGCCGGGGTCGCGATGCCGGCGGCGGCGAGGGCCATTGCGGTAAGATCGGTGGAGATGACGGGGGTCTTGATGACCGTTCCTGGCTTCGTCACGCCGGGCCAAGTCACCGCAAAGGGCACGCGGATACCGCCTTCGAGTAGCTGCCCTTTCTCACCGCGGAAGGGATGGTTGCTTGAGGTGAGCTCGCGCGTCGGGCCGCCGTTGTCGCTGAGGAAGACGATAATCGTATTCGCGGTCTGCCCATTGGCGTCCAACTTGGCCAGGATTTTGCCGACGGATTCGTCAAGGTGCGTGAGCATCGCGGCGAAGATGCGCCGTTGCACATCGGGGATGTGCTTGAAGCGGGCCATGTGGGCGTCGGTTCCCTGCATCGGGCTGTGGACGGCGTTGTAAGCGAGATAGAGAAAGAAAGGTTGCTCCTTCGTGCGGTCGAAGAATTCCATCGCCTCGCGCGTGAACGCATCGGTGAGGTTACTCGGCTCCTCGATGGCTTTGTCGCCGCGCATCATCGGGTTGTCTTTATTGTATTCCGGTTCGTCGGATTTAAGGTGGTCGCTCTGGATTAGGCGGCCATCTGGTGAGGTCCAGCGCCCCATGGCGCCATCAGGCAAGTTCTTCCGGCGCAGCCAGGTCGTATTGCCCTTGCCGATTTCGGGCTCGAAGTAGCGACCTTCGTGGAGGAAACCGAAGAAGTCGGCGAAGCCTCGCTGTTGAGGGTGGAAGGGGGCGGTGCCGCCCAGGTGCCATTTGCCGACCAGGCCGGTGTGATACCCTGCGGCGCGCAGGCGATCGGCGATGGTCGGTATGCCAACGGGTAGGCCGATGCCAGGTTCCAGGTTCTTGCTGCCGATCGGGTTGAACTCGAAACCAAAGCTCGTCTGGTAACGGCCCGTCAGCAGCGCGGCCCGGGACGCGGCGCAGAAAGGAGCCGTGACGTAGCCATCCGTGAAGCGCGCGCCCTTGGCGATGAGCCGGTCGATATTCGGCGTCGGGATGCCGTTGCCGCCATAGCAACCCAGCTCGCGGTAGCCGAGGTCATCCGCGACGATGAACAAGACGTTGGGCTTCTTCGTTTCCGCCGCCAGGAGCGGTGCTAGGGAAGCGAGCAACAGGCTGCAGAAGGTGAGTGGCTTCATCGGGATGATGCGCCCGATTATCGAAGGCCTTCTCCAGTATTCTAGGCGGAATTGGGCCGGGTCGCCTTCATTATCCGTCAATTGCCCTGAGGTGGGGCGACTGAGCGCTTCACGGGTAGCCACTGCAGGGCGTCGACGGCGGACTTGAGCTGCTAGTTCACGGCATCTCAAGGGTCAGGCCTTACCCACTCGGGGCCTGAACCGAAAACTGTCACTTTAAGCCGAATTTTAATTCAGCGCTCAAAAGGTGCGGCCTGACACCGTGTTCTGACTCCCAATGGGGTCAGACCCTATTGTTTTTGCACCGAAAGGATTATACGCCCAACTTACCCCCGACCCCATGCGCTCCCTGCTCTGCCTGCTCGCGCTCTCCGCTGCCCTCTTCGCCGAGACCATCGCCGACCGTAAGGTGGTGCTGGGACTCGCGGACACCTGCGCTCAAGCCCCGAAGACCTACGACGCCGAGGGCTTCAAGGCGGATGGCCCGATCCGCGCGATCTTCTTCGACGCCCTGCCCTCCCAAGGGAAACCCACCCGCGTCTTCGCCTGGATCGGCCTCCCTGCCAAACGTGAAGGCAAAGTCCCCGGCATCGTCCTCGTCCACGGCGGCGGCGGCACGGCTTACAAGGAGTGGGTCCGGAAATGGAACGCCCAAGGCTTCGCGGCCATCAGCATCGCGGTCGAGGGCCAGACGGACCAGGAGGAGAAGCCGGCAGGCAAAGGCCGCACCGGCTGGGCCCGCCACGCCTTCGCCGGCCCCGCCCGCGATGGCATCTTCGCCGACACCAAGCTCCCGCTGAAAGAACAATGGATGTACCACGCCCTCGCCGACACGATACTGGCGAACTCGCTGCTCCGCTCCTTGCCCGAAGTCGACGCCACGAAGATCGGCGTGATGGGTGTCTCCTGGGGCGGCGTGATCACGAGCACGGTCCTCGGGCTCGACGACCGCTTCGCCTTCGGCATCCCGACCTACGGCTGCGGCCATCTCTTCGACGCCGAGAACCACTGGGGCCGGGCGCTGCATGACAACGAGGGCTACCGGCAGGTCTGGGACGGCCTGAACTACGCCGACCGCGTGAAGATGCCGGTGCTCTGGCTCTCCTGGCCGCAGGACGCCCACTTCCCGCTCGGCTGCCAGGCCGAGCACTACCGCAAGGCGCCCGGACCGCGCATGGTCTCGCTCATCACGAAGATGGGCCACAGCCACCCCGCCGGCTGGAACCCGCCCGATAGCTACGCCTTCGCGAAAAGCGTCGTCGAGACCGGCAAGCCCTGGGGCGGCTCGCCTTCGGCCAAGAGCGAGTCCGGCACGGCCATCGCCGTCTTCCATTCCTCCAAACCACTCACGCGCGCCGTGCTCGTATCGACGACCGACAAGGGTTTCACCGGCACGCGCAAGTGGGTCGAGACGCCGGCCATGGCCGCCAGTGGCGGCGGCGGGACGACGGCCTCCGCCCCCTTGCCTCCCGGGACGACCGCCTGGTATATCAACGCCTACGCCGGCGACCTGACGCTCACGTCCGATTACCAGGAAACCCGATGAAGCCCTCCCTGCGCCATCTCCTCGCCCTCGCACTCCTACCCGTCGCGCTCGCGACGGCCGCCGAGGCGACCAAGCCCAACATCCTCGTCATCCTGGCCGACGACCTGGGCTACGGAGATATCCGCGCCTACAACCCGACCCGCGGCAAGATCCCGACGCCGCACCTGGACCGGCTGGCCGCCGAGGGCATGCGTTTCACGGACGCTCATTCGTCCTCCGGCGTCTGCTCGCCCTCGCGCTACGCCTTGCTGACGGGTCGTTACCATTGGCGGACGCGTCTCCAGAACGGCATCGTCGGCGTCTTCGGCGAGCCGCTCATCGCCCCCGACCGGCTGACCATCGCCGGCCTCGCCAAGCAGCATGGCTACCGGACCGCGGCCATCGGCAAATGGCACCTGGGCTGGGATTGGCCGATCGCCGAGGGCGACCGGGCCCTGTTCCGCGGGACGAAGGAAAGCGATGCCGCCGCGCCGGAGGTGAATCGCGCAGCGTGGGCGAAAGTGTTCGGCCAACGGATCGCGGGCGGACCGACGACCCGGGGCTTCGACCGCTACTTCGGGACCGACGTACCGAACTGGCCGCCCTACTGCTTCATCGAGGATGACCGCACCGTCGGCATCCCGAGCGAATTCCTGCCCAAGGAATACTTCCGTGACCACCTCGCCAGCCTGCCCGGCCCCGCCCTGTCGGCCTGGAAGTTCGAGCGCATCCTCCCGACGCTGACCGAACGGGCGTGCACATTCGTCACCGAATCCGCCCGCGCCTCGCAACCCTGGCTGCTCTACCTCCCGCTGACCACGCCCCACACGCCGCTGGCGGTCAACGCCGAGTGGCAAGGCAAGAGCGGCCTGAACAACGCCGCGGCCGACCTGATCATGGAGACCGACGCCGCGGTCGGCAAGGTGCTCGCCGCGCTCGAGGCGAGCGGCGCGGCCAAGGACACCTTGATCATCTTCACGAGCGACAACGGCTTCGCGTCCTACGTCGGCGTCAAGGACCTCGAGAAGCAAGGCCACTTCCCCAGCGGCCCATTGCGCGATTACAAGTCCTCGGTCTTCGAAGGCGGCCACCGCGAGCCTTTCATCGTGCGCTGGCCCGGCAAAGTCGCCGCGGGCGCGACCTGCGGGCAGTTGGTCCACCAAGCCGACGTCCTGGCGACCTTGGCCGAGATCTTCGGCACGACGCTGCCGCCGAACGCCGGCGAGGATAGTTTCAGTTTCCTGCCCCTGCTCAAGGGCGCGACCCAACCGACCCGGACGCAGGCGATCAGCTGCGCCGCGTCCGGCGTGCCCGGCCTCCGGGTCGGCGACTGGAAGTACATCGCCACCCAGCCGGCCCAGCTGTACGACCTCGCCGCCGACCTCGGGGAGACCCGCGACCTGGCGACGCAGGAGCCCGGCCGGGTAACCGAGATGCAGGCGCGGCTCGAGAAATTGATCGCGGACGGCCGCTCCACCCCGGGTGAACCGCAGAAGAACGACGTCCGGGTCGTCCGCTTCCCCAAGCCGGAAACATCGAAAGCCAAGGGCGCCAAGGCGACCCCGGCCAATAAGCCCGTTGCCAAATAATTTCTCATGAAGCCCGTTTTCCTCCTCCTCGCCACCCTGCTCCTCGGGCCGACCGCCGCGCTCCGGGCGGCCGATGGACCCGCCCGCAAACCCAATATCATCCTCATCCTGACGGACGACCAAGGCTACGGGGACCTGGGGCGACACGGGCACCCGTTGCTCAAGACGCCGCACCTCGACGCGCTCCACGACCAGAGCGTACGCTTCGAGCAATTCTACGTGAGTCCGTCCTGCTCGCCGACGCGCGCGGCGCTGCTGACGGGCATGCACGAGTTCCGCAACGGCGTCACGCACACCACCCAGCCTAGGGAGCACCTGAACAAGGAGGCCATCCTCCTGCCACAGCTCCTCCTGTCCGCGGGCTATCGCACGGGCTTCATCGGCAAATGGCATCTGGGCGGCGAAGGCGACTATGCCCCGGAGAAGCGGGGGTTCGAATGGTGCTCCACCAATGTCGGCGGCCCGAACGTCCACTTCGACCCGGTCATGGTTCGCAACCGCAAGCGGGAACCGCGGAAGGGTTACCGGGAAGACATCTTTTTCGACGAGGCCATGGCCTTCATCGATGAGCCCAAGGACGCCCCGTTCTTCTGCTATCTCGCCACCTACTCACCCCATGCGCCGCTGGCCGCTCCCGAGGAATTCATGGCGCCGTTCCGTGGCAAGGTGGACGCCGAGGAGGCCGCCTACCTCGGCATGGTGGCCAACCTCGACCACAACCTCGGACGACTGATGCGGCATCTCCGCGAGCGCAAACTGGAGGATAACACGATCCTCGTCTTCATGAACGACAACGGCCAGACCCACGGGCTGGACGTCTTCAACGCCGGCATGCGCGGCAGCAAATGCACCATCTGGCAAGGCGGGTCGCGCGCCCTGTCCTTCTGGAAATGGGCCGGGAAATGGTCGCCGCACACGGTCCCGAACCTGACGGCCCACCTCGATGTCCTGCCGACGCTCTGCGAGCTCGCCGGCGCGCCTCTCCCGCCCCCGCTCGGCCCGAAGCTAGAGGGCTTCACGCTCCGAC
Organism: uncultured Opitutia bacterium; assembly: GCA_903882335.1. GTDB lineage: Bacteria > Verrucomicrobiota > Verrucomicrobiia > Opitutales > UBA953 > UBA953. The sequence goes on from CAIRWP010000251.1 coordinate 5,890, forward strand.
CGTTGCTTGAGTCCGCCACGCCGATCAAATGGCACGACGACCGCTTGCTGTTCCACCATGTCGGCCGCTGGCCCAGCGGCCTGGGGGCGGCGCACAAATACGCAATGGCCTCCGTGCAGACAGGCGATCTCCTGCTCGTGCGCAGCCGTCCGTGCGATGACCCGGCCTGCAAGCAATACTCCAGCCAGTGCACCACCCTGCGCTCCGTCGAAGCGGGCGCCACGGCGGCGACTTACACCAAAGCCGACGCCCAATTCCACTGGGGCGTCACGCCGCCGGGGCGCTGGTCTTTGTTCGACCTTAAAAATGACCCGACTTGCCAGAAGGATCTCGCCTCAGAAAAGCCTGAACTAGCGTCCAAACTCGCCGCATCTTACGACCAATGGTGGGATACACTCTACCCCACGATGATCCAACTCGGCGGTGACAAGGGTGAGCCCGAGTTACTCAATAAAGGTCGAGTCCAAAAGCAGAAGTAAACTCCCGCCCAGCATGAAACTCGCCCTCACTCTCCTCGCAGCCCCGATCTTTTGGGTCTTGCCACACTTAAACCAACTCCCAACGGGTGGTCAGGACCAGCTGATGAGTATCAACCCCCGCAACTGCTATCACCGCAGGACTGGGTGCTCGGGCTGGAACGCGCTAAAATGAAAAAAACACTGCTCCTAACCCTCTTGGCTTCGTTGCTGATGCCGCTCACCGCGATCCAAGCCGCCTTACCGGCAAAGGTCGAAGCCAACCGCGTAGCGGAAATCTCGCTGGTTTCCTCGAAGCCCTACGCGAATCCGTTCATGGAGATTGAAGTCGATGCGGTGGTGACGCGGCCAGATGGTAAGCAACTCCGCGTGCCGGCGTTCTGGGCGGGGGGCAATGATTGGAAATTCCGCTACGCCTCGGAGCTGACGGGCACTCATTCGTGGAAGACCGAATGCAAAGATGCGGCGAACACCGGGCTTCACGGCATCAGCGGAAAAATTGAAGTGGTTCCGAGCACGAGCGACAATCCGCTCTACAAGCACGGCCCGGTGCGCGGCTCCGGCCGCAAGCACTACTTTGAACACGCGGACGGTACGCCGTTTTTTTGGTTGGCCGATACTTGGTGGAAGAACCTCTGCAAGCGGATGACATGGGAGGGATTTCAGGAACTCGCCGCAGACCGCAAGAAGAAGGGATTCACTGCCGTCCAGATCGTTTGCGGGCCGTATCCCGACGAGGGTTTCCTTGAGCCGCGAATGGCGAACGAGGGCGGTCTGCCCTACGAGTCGGTGAAATTCGAGAAGGTAAACCCCGAGTATTTTAACTACACTGACCGCCGCATCCAGCATCTCGTGGAGAGCGGTCTGGCGCCGGTGATTGTCGGCTCCTGGGGGCGTGGGGATTGCAATAGCATGCAGGCGATTGGGCTTGAGGGCTTAAAGCGCCACTGGCGTTACCTCGTGGCACGCTATGGAGCGTATCCGATCTTCTGGATCCTTGCCGGCGAAATCCCCGAGGAAACCAAATGGAATCAGGGGCCCTGGGCGCCATTGGCCAATCATGTGCGGGGCCTCGATCCCTTCCACCGCCCGCTCACCTGCCACACGTTTCATGGCAGGCGCGGCGCGAATGGGGACACGACGGTGATGGATTTCGACATGGTCGGTGGCAGCCACGACCAAAATGCGGCAGTCCAACCGCAGACCGCGGCAATCGTTACCTCAGCCTATTCCAAAGAGCCGCCCATGCCCGTGCTGGTCGGCGAGACCTGCTACGAGGGGCACATGCAACAGGGTTTCGGCGACACGCAGCGCCGGATATTTTGGCAAAGCATTCTGAACGGTGCGGCGGGTCACACCTACGGCGCGGCCGGAATCTGGCACGCCAGCGTGGAGGGTGACCCCGGCTGCGCCTCGGCCGCGTTCGGGGGCAAAAAGGTCTACGATTGGACCACTTGGAAGGAAGGCATGAACTACCCCGGCTCCACCGAACTGGGCCTAGCCAAGAAACTCCTCGAGCAATATCGTTGGTCACGCTTTGAGCCGCACCCAGAGTGGACGGCCCCCGGTTGCTACGCCGCCGGCATCCCCGGCGAGGTGCGCTTCATTTACCATCCGAGAGGGAGGATCTACGACTGGTCTGGAACGGCGGTGAAAGGCCTCGAACCCGGCGTGAGCTACTCCGCATTTTACTTCGATCCTGCCACCGGTCGCCGTTTCGACCAAGGCATCATCTACTCCGACACCGGAGCATTCAAAACCAAGGAGATTCCTTCGCCGCAAGATTGGGTGCTGGTGATGCAGGCGCAGGAGCGTCCGAAAACAATCACGCTCCCCGAATTGAAAGTCGGCGAGGCTTGCTCCGGGAAGCTGGGGCCGAGCGGCGCGACCTTCACCAAAAAGAGCCGCCTGGCTTGGCTCGCGATTCGTCCCGACGGCACTTACTCCGGCACGCCCAAGGACATGAATGCGGGGCGAAACTCGTTTCTGGTATCCGTGAAGCAACCAGGCGGGGTAGAGTCGTTTTTGGAATTACAAATTGATGTCCTAGGTGCCGATGGCGAAGTTTTTCTCGAGTCGTTCGGCGGTTACGAAGGCAACAAAAATAACCAACAGCCGGATACAGGCTTGAGTGTGGCCCATAGTGGCAAGGTCCCGGGATGGAGTGCCTCGGGCGCTGGAGCGATGCACGCGGTGGACCGCTCGATGAGGACCAGCGAACTCGCCCTCACTCCGTCCGATTGGGCGATCATGATCTTCAAGGACAATGTCATCACATCCTCGCAGATCAGCGCCAACGCGGCGGGTAAAAACTATCAGGTTTCCTTCGAGGCAAGCCCAGCCGTGTATGGCGACCTTTCGCAGGCCACCAAGGACGGCGATGCTCTGGTCGTAGAGGTGATGCGCATAGACGGCAGCGTCCTGAAAAGTTTTAAATACGCCCCGGGTGCGTGGAGAGGCAAGTCCACGTTTGCGTCCGCGCAATTCAGCTACCAAGGCGACGGCTCCGGAGTCATCCGGCTTCGAATCGGAGCGGCGGGGAATACGATCGATGACTGCTTCAAAGGCGCCATCGACAATCTCATCATCAAGAAAACAAGATGAATGTCCGCATGAAACTCGCCCTCACCTTCCTCACGGCCCTGCTGCTCTCCCCGCAGGTCCTATTACACGCGGCCGACTCACCCCAGAAACCTGCGAAGCCCAACATCGTCTTCATCTACGCCGACGACTGGGGCTGGGGTGACCTTTCCTGTCACGGCAACACCTGGCTGAAGACGCCGCGCCTCGACAAACTGGCCAGCGAAGGCATCGACTTCCAGCAGTTCAACGTCCTGAGCCCGGTGTGCTCCCCTAGCCGGGCGGCGGCCATGACGGGGCGTTTTCCGGGTCGCTTCGGCATCAACACGGTCTTCGGCGTCAGCAAACCGCCGGAGATGCCCGACTGGCTGGATCCCCGGGCGCCCACGGTCGCCCGCCTGCTCAGGACGGCGGGGTATCGCACCGGACACTTCGGGAAATGGCATCTGGGCGAAGGCACGCCGACCATGGCGGACTATGGTTTCGACGACTCCGCCGTCTATCACGGGCCGGGGCCGAAAGTCGGACCATACGGAAACGATATCCCTAACCAGGCGGTAAAGTTCATCGAAGCAAATAAGGATCGGCCGTTCTATGTGAACGTCTGGCTGCACGAGAGCCATCTGGCCCACAGCCCTTCGGACGAATCCATGGCACGATGGAAACATCTCGATCCCCGGCAACAGGTCTATGCCGCAGTCATCACCGACGGTGACAACAAGGTCGGCCTGATCCTCGATGCGCTGGAGCGCTGCGGAATCGCATCGAACACGCTGGTAGTTTTTTCCAGCGATAACGGCCCGGCGAAGTCCAAGGAAAACGATACAGGCACTCCTGGGAAATATCGGGGCCATTACAACGTTGGCGAAACGGGCGGCCTGCGCGGACAAAAGACCAGTCTCTTTGAAGGCGGCGTGCGCGTGCCATTCATCGTCCGGTGGCCGGGTCAGGCTCCGGCTGGCTTAAAAAATGACACCACGGTCCTGACGGCGGTAGATTTACTCCCCACCTTCTGCGCAGCCGCGGGAGTGACTCCGCCGACCGACGCCCATGGCGACGGCGAAAACTTGCTCCCAGCGCTCAAGGGTGAATCCGTCCAGCGCACCCGGCCCATTTTCTGGCGGAACAACGGCGACAAGAAGAACCCCAACTTTTGGCCTGACCTGGCCGTGCGCGAGGGGGATTGGAAGCTGGTCACCACCTTCGACGGAAAGCGGTCCGAACTCTACAATCTACCGTCAAACCGCGCGGAAGATGTGAACAAAAATCAGGCCAAGGAACATCCGCAGGTCGCTGCCCGCCTGACCCAGCTAGCGCTGGAATGGAACGCGACGCTGCCTACCAAGGCGGACCCAGCCTGTTCGGCGGCGCCTCGGTAAGCCGCCTCACAGGAAACCCCGACGGAGCCAAAAGGGTCGCGCTCGGCCTGGTCAGACAAGGGCTGACCGCTTGACTCCGTTCGTCGGTAAAGCGGAAATAAGGGTCTTATGAAGACCCCGCTGATCGCCCTCCTCGCCGGCCTCGCCCTCGTCGGTTGCCAGACCCAGAAAACCGCTGCTCCGGCCAAGGTGGTGCCTGTCCAGCGTAACCTCACCGTGGGTGCCACGCCCGAAAGTGTCACCAAGGGCTTCGGCGGGAAATACTTCGTCACCCTGATGGGCGCCTCCCGCAAGGCGGGCGACGGCGACGGCAAGATCGTCAAGGTTGACGGCGACAAGGTCACCGTCCTCACCGAAGGCCTCGACGACCCAAAGGGCATCGTCTTCGTCGCCAACCGTCTCATCACCGCCGACTTCGACAAGGTCTGGTCCATCGACGCCATGGGCAAGAAGACCCTGCTCGCCGGCCCGACCGCCTTCCCGACCCCGCCGACCTTCCTCAACGACGTCGTCGTCTCGCCCGACAAGAAGAGCGTGCTGATCACGGACATGGGCGCCGTGACCAAGATGCGCGGACCGGACGGCAAGCTGTTTGCCATCGACAGCGCCGAGCACAAGGCCATCCCGGTCATCGCCCGCGTCTTCCAGGTCACGCTCGAAGGCAAGGTCACCGAGGTCATCGCGCCCACGCCGAAGATGCTCAATCCGAACGGTATCGATGTCCTCGCCAACGGCCGGATCCGCATCGCCGAGTTCTTCACCGGCGACGTCCTCGAATACAACAAAGGCAAGTGGAAGACCATCGCCCAGGGCCACCGCTCCGGCGACGGCATCGTCCACGACTCCAAGGGCCGCTTCTACGTCTCCGAAGTCTTCACGGGTCGCGTCACCCGCTACGAAGCCGACGGCTCGGGCCAGACCGAACTCGGCCAGGGCCTCAAGGCCGCCGCCGACCACTTCCTCGACGAGAAGGCCGGCGTGCTGATCGTTCCCGACAGCAAGGCCGGCGAACTGGTCTTCATCGCGCTCTGACCGACCCGATGCGTCCGCTGCTCGCCTGCCTGCTCCTCCAACTCGCCACACCGACATTCGCCCAGGACGGCTTCCAGCCGCTTTTCAACGGCCAGGACCTTTCGGGCTGGGACGGCGAACCCGGCCTCTGGGCCGTCGAAGACGGCGTGATCGTCGGCACGAGCGAGGTCGGCAAGCCGAAGACGAATTCCTTCCTGATCTGGAACGGCAAGGTGAAGGACTTCGAGGTGCGCGCGACGATCAAGGTCGTCGGTGACAATAACTCCGGCGTGCAATACCGCAGCCGCCGCCTGCCTGAAGTGACGCCTTGGACGATCCTTGGCTACCAGTGCGACGTCCATCCGACCGACGTCCATACGGCGATGACCTACGAAGAACGCGGCCGCGGTATCTTCGGCTACAACGGCGTCGACGTGGTGATGGACCCGACCGGCCAGCGCTGGCAGGTCGGCGAACGCCCGCGCGCGCAGGCCGACATCTCCCAATACAACGAGTTCACGGT
>CAIRWP010000252.1 GCA_903882335.1 uncultured Opitutia bacterium
GACCCTCGCCATCGGCATCGTCGGCGTGGCCATCCTTTCGTTGGTCGGCATCCTCGGTTCGACCTTCCAGCAGGTCGACGACATCATGCAGACGAACCGGGCGCTCGCCGGGGTCAGCCGTCTGGTCGGCGCCCTGGACAACCCTCGTTCCATCGTCTTCGTCGACGCGGCCGGCGAGAACGTCCCCAGCAATAACCGCTACATCATGGAAGCCGGCCTGGCCCTCGACGGCGGCAATCCTTCGGCTTCGAACTTCGACATCGCCTACCGCTTGCTGCAGCGGGCCCGGGACAACGGCAACAACGCCGTCTGGCTCTACGTCTACGAGCGCAAGATCGTCGCGACGGAGAACGACAAGACAGGCGAAGCCACCTACGCCCTGTTCTCCAATCCCTCGATGATCGAAGTCGCCTTCTGCGGAGAAGGCCGAAGCCTGACGCAGACCGCGGCCGCCGGCCGCAACATCATCGGTGCCCCGATGCGCGTCCGTCTTTCGCTTTCCAAACTGCTCGTCGGCCAGCGCGCGGAAATTTCTTCCACCAACCTGGAGCCGGTCCTCACCCCCGTGCCGGCGCCGCCGTGGGCGACTTCGCCCGTGCCGCCTCAGCCGTCCGCCTACGCCTTGGCTTACCTCCCCGTCGTCGCGGAGTTCTTCACGCACGACTACAGCGCGTTCAGCGAATTCAGCACGCGAGCCGAGACGCCCCTCGTCGTCCAGAACATCGTCATCAGCCGATGAAAAACGTGCTTCGTTCCTTCCGCGCGGGCTTCACCTTGCTCGAAGTGATGGTGTCCACCGCCATCATGGTGGTGATCGTCCTCACGGTGGTCTCCATCGCCTCCGACACCTTGCGCGTCTATGACCGCGCGGTCGCGGATCTCTCCACGCAATCCGAGGCGCGCGGCGTCCTGGACGCGATGGACAATGATTTCTCGACCGCCGTGCTGCGAGCCGACGGCCGTTGCTGGATGGAAATCGTCGTCCCTGGCAGCGCCGACGTCGCCGGCGCGCCCGGCCCGGTCGGCAACCTGCAGCCGACCGACCATCCCATCGTGATGCTGTTCGCCGCGCCGCCCGACCGCCCGCGCTGGACTCCGGGAGCCAATCGTCGCGCGTTGCGCGGCGACGTCTCGGCCGTCGCCTATCGCATCGGCCAGCGCTCGCCGTTCGACGCGCCGGGAGAGAAGATCCAGCAGGTGTACGGCGTCTACCGCACCCTGATCGACTCCGAGAGCACGTTCGCCGAGGCGATGCCCCTCATCCTGAGTTCGACCATCGACCAGCCCCGCTATCCGTGGGAATACTGGTCCGGCTCCCGTCGCTTCGCGAATTACTCGCGCCTCCCGAATCCCGATTACGAGACCCGTACGCTGATCGACGCCAACATCTCCAGCACGACCCCGTGCTGGACGATGGACGAGAACAACTTCATCGCCTCGAACGTCGTCGCGATGAACATGGTCTTCTGGTGCAGCTCGATGTTGCCCGCGACCGCCGGTGACACGGCGCAGGCCAACAACACCAGTTTCCTCAAGGACCCGCTGGGGCGCCAGCCCCAGTCCTTGCGCCCGGTGGTCTTGGTCGGCCGAGGCGATGACAAATCCGCCATGTCGTCGACGCAGGGCGGTTACCTTGCGATGTACAGGGCCGGACAGGGCGTCCCTCGGGCGCTGACGCAGCCGCCGCCTGCTTCCGACGTCGCCCTCCGCTTCGCGCCGAACTCGGCGCCGGCCGTGCCGATGCCGATGCCCGGAGCCTGGCCGAACATCCATCCGTTCGACTACTACAGCTCCCGCCTCCGCGTCTTCGCCGACCGCATCTATCCCGACAACCTCCCGCTCCGGATGTCGACGACGACGGCCATCCCTTATCTCC
>CAIRWP010000253.1 GCA_903882335.1 uncultured Opitutia bacterium
GGCCAAGCCCCGGACCAGTTCGCGGACGAAGCTCCCGTCGGGGGAATGGATCGCGGCGGTGAAGAGGTCGCTGCGACCACCGCCGGGGAGCTCGTTCCAGTTACCGAGGGGGGAAGGGGTTTCACGCGCGAGGATTCCGGCTAAGGATGTTAAGCTTACCTGCTCGACCTGGTTGGAACGGTGGACGGCGACGACGGCCGCGGCGCGAGCGAAAGGGAAGGGCACCAGCTCGGCACCCGCCGGACCAACGGGCGCGGGCTCATCAGGCCGCCCGAGCAACAGCGCGCAACCGACCTGACCGGCGGCGAGTCCGCGACGGGCGGCCAAGGTCCCCGCCAGATCGACGGTCTTGCCGGCCGGGGCGACTTGCCGGACCCCGGCCAGCAAGGCTGGCGCGAGCACATCGGACCCGGCGATGTCGGCCGCGGCCACCGCGGCGACGGAACAGAACCACGCGCACAACCGGATCATGTCGACGGCGACTCGGCCTCGAGCTCAGGCCACTGAAGCAGTTTGCGGTGCAACGTGCGCCGGGAGATGCCCATCAGCTCGGCCGCCCGGGTGCGGTTGCCCGCGGCGGACAGCAGCGCCTGGCGGAGGAGCTGCTTCTCGTTGGCGGCTTTATCGAGCGAAGCCAGCGCTCCACCCAGGACAACCGCGCGGAGGGCGGGCGCCGGCGCGGCGAAGCGCGGGTCGAGGTCGGCCGGGCCGACGACCTTGCCGGCGCGCAGCACGGCGAGGTTCTCGCAGGCGTTACGGAGCTCGCGGATATTGCCGGGCCAATCGTACCGTGCGAGCACGCCGAGGGCCTCCGGCGACAACCGAGCCTCGGCCACGCCGTTCTCCTGCGCGAAGCGACGGAGGTAATGGGCGAGCAGCAGCGGGATGTCGTCGACGCGCTCGCGCAGCGCGGGCAGGCGCAGCGGCACGACGGAGAGGCGGTAATAGAGATCCTCGCGGAACTTCCCCTCCTTCACCATCTGGAGCAGGTCGCGGTTCGTCGCACAGACGAGCCGGAGGTCGAGGGCGATCGGGCGATGCGAACCGAGCCGCTCGACGGCGCGCGTCTCGAGGAAGCGGAGCAGCTTCACCTGCGTGGTGGCGTCGATCTCGCCGATCTCGTCGAGGAAGAGCGTGCCGCCGTCCGCGGACTCGAAGCGGCCGACGCGGCGCTCGTTGGCGCCGGTGAACGCGCCCTTCTCGTGACCGAAGAGCTCGCTCTCGAGCAGGTTCGCCGGGATGGCCGCGCAGTGCACCGCCATGAACGGTCCCTTCGGGCGCTGGCTCGCCTGATGGATCATCTGGGCGAAGAGCTCCTTGCCGGTGCCCGTCTCGCCGAGCAGGAGCACGGTCGCGTTGGACGGCGCGACGGAGCGCACCTGCTCGATCGAACGCTGGAGCGCCGCGGAGGAACCGACGACCTCGCCGAGCGCGAACTTGCGGTCGAGCCGCGTGCGGAGGACGGCCACCTCCTTCTCGGTCGAGCGGGCCTTGAGGCCGCGCTCCAGCAGCAGCTCGACCTGCCGGAGGTCGACGGGCTTCTGCAGGAACCAATAGGCGCCGCGGCTCATCGCCTGAACGGCGGTGTCGACGTCGCCGTAGGCGGTCATCATGATGCAGACGGGCTGCTGCGGTAGCTTCAGCGCGCGCTCGATGACGGACATCCCGTCCTCGCCCGCCATGCGCAGGTCGGTGAGCACCGCGTCGGGCGGGACGTCCTGCATGAGGCGGGCGGCCTCGGCGGCGTCCTTGGCGACAAAGCATTCGTACTTGTCGTCGAACGCGGCGCGCAGGCCTTCGCGGGAATGCTTCTCGTCGTCGACGATCAAGACGGTGGGTTTCATGGGGAGCCGGCTTCGGGTTGGGGGCGGCGGGTCGCGCCCCAGGCGCGGGCGGCCTTCTCCGCAAGCGCGGCGCGCGCGGTGGCGACCTCGGCGAGACGCGCCCGCAGGTTCGCGTTGGCCACACCAGCGAGGTCGTCGAGATCGGACAGGTAGACACCGTCGACCGCGCGGGCGGCGGGGTCGAAGTTGCGGGGGACGCCGAGGTCGATCAGCAGCAGGGGGCGGCCATGCCGGCGGCCGGCATGCGTGCGCAACGTCGCAGCGTCGAGCAGGGCGCGCTCGACCGCGGCGCCGCCGACGATGACGTCGTGCGCATGGGCCTGCGCCAGAGCGTCGGCCAGCGGCAGGCAGGCACCGCCGAACTCCGCGGCGAGGAGGCGCGCATTCTCGAAAGTGCGCGAGGCGACGGCGACGTGGCCGGCGCCGCGCGAGACCAGCGCTTGCACGACCCGGCGGCCGACGTCGCCGGTGCCGAGCACGAGCACGCGGGCGTCGGCGAGCGCGCCGAACGCGCGTTCGGCGAGATCCACGGCGACGTTGCCGATGCTGACATGGCCGTGCGAGATCCCGGTGTGGGTGCGGGCCCAGGCCGCGGCCTGGAAGGCGCGCTGGAAGACGCGGTTGAGGACGGGGCCGGTCATCCCGCGGGCGAGCGCGTCGGCGTAGGCGTCCTTCACCTGGCCGGCGATCTCGACCTCGCCGACCATCTGCGAGTCGAGCCCGGCGACCACCGCGAAGAGGTGCTCGACGGCGGCGAGGCCGGGGATCGGACGGAGATGCTGGTCGAGCGCCTCCGGCTCGGCGCCGGTGGCCCGGAGCAACGCGGCGCGGATGGTCAAGGCGGCGGCCTCGTCGCCGACCGCGTAGGCCTCGAGCCGGTTGCAGGTGGCGAGGAGCACCGTTTCGGCGAGGCCACCTTCGCGAGCCGCCGCGTAGAAGGCCTCGACCCCGGCGGGCGGCACGGCGAAGGCCGCGCGGTCGTCGAGTCCGGCGGTGCGGTGCGTCGCGCTGAGCGCGACCAAGGTGGCGCGATCGACGGTCATGCGCGCGCGGCGGGGAGGGCGAGCCACAGCGCCAGGAGGGCGGGCAGCAGTAACCAGAGGCTGGCGCGGGCGAACGCCGGTCCGAGCAGACGCTCACGCCGACGTTGGACCGCGACGAACAACGCAGCCAGCCAGGCGACCGACGAGGCCGCTAGCTTGGGCAGGGTAACCAAGGAGAGGTCGGCGGACCAATCGACCGCGCCGATGACGAGGGAGAGGCCGAGCATCCAGACGGCCGCCCCGAGCAGCTGACCGCCCACGCGTTCCAACGGCACGAGCGCGGGCAGGAACGAATAGATGCCGCCGAAA
>CAIRWP010000254.1 GCA_903882335.1 uncultured Opitutia bacterium
CCGATCGGGTCGAACGCCTCGAGCGCGAAGCCGGGCGGATCGATCTTGGCGTGGCAGGCCGCGCAGTTGGGGTCGGAGCGATGCTTGGTGAGCTGCTCGCGGACCGTGGTGGTGCCACGGGTGTCCGGGTCGACCGCGGAGATGCCGGGCGGGGGCGGCGGCGCCGGATCGTCAAGGAGGCGGTCGGAGACCCAGACGCCGCGTTTGACGGGCGAGGTGGTCGTGCCGTTGGCGGTGAGCTTATGGATGGCCGCCTGGCCGAGGAGTCCGCCACGCAGATGTCCCGGGGACAGCGCGACCTTGCGTCGTTCGACGCCCGTGACGCCGCTGATGCCGTAATGTTCGGCAAGACGTTGCGTGAGCATCGCGAAGTCCGGCTGCAGGAGCGACCGCGCCGGGAGATTTTCCTTAAGTAATTCGGTGAATAAGGCCGCGGGCTCGCCGGCGACGCCTTCGCCGAGCAGGAAGCGATATTCCGGATAGAGCAGTGGGTCAGGATTGGTCTCGTCGAGTCGGCTGAGGTCGAGCCACTGGCGCGTGAAGTCGCTGACGAAGCGTTCGGCACGGGAGTCGGCCAACATGCGGTCAATCTGGGCGCGGAGGATTTCTGGGCGGCGCAGGGAGCCGTCGCGGGCGGCGGCGAGCAGGGGGGCGTCCGGCGGGCCGTTCCACAGCCAGTAGGAAAGCCGCGAGGCTAAGGTGAACTCGGCAGGGTTCGGGGCGGCGTCGCCGGCGAGGAAGAGGAATTCCGGCGAGGTCAGCGCGGCCACGTAGACGCGGCGCATGGCGTCTTCGAAGCAATCCTTCGCTGCCAGACGTCGGTGGAGGAGTTCCAGGTAAGGCTCGATCTCCGCGGCGGCTACGTCGCGACGGAAGGCGCGCGGCAGGAAGTCGGCGAGCAGGTGACGGGCGTCCTCGGTCGGGTCGGCCGACTGCACCGTCTCGAGCTTCGGTGAGCGTTCCGCGGGAGTGAGGTCGAAATACATGCTCGGCAGATAGCCGCCTTGGCTCCGGACCTTCTCGCGACGCGGGGGCAGGGCTTCGCCTCCGGCCCAAGGCTTGATGGGCAGCGAGCCAAAGAGCCGGCTGTGGCTGACGGGCGGCCAGACCGGATTGAGCGGGCCTTCGATCTCGAACCAGTCGAGCGCCACCCCCGGGCCGACATGCTTGGCGGCGCGGCCGGCGACCTGGCCGATGCGCAGTCCGTTCCAAGGCACCGAGACCGGGTCGAAGACGATGGAGTCGTGCGCATCCAGCCAGGCCGTGATCTCGCCGACCTTGGACTCCATCGACGGCGCGGTAAAGGCGGCGAGCAGGCGACCGCCTTCCTGCTGCTTGCCTTCTTCGTGCGCGCGGAGCACCGCGGCTTGCGGAGCGTCGCAGGGATTCGGCCGGCCGTTGGACCAGTGGAAGCCCCAGACGGAGAGTCGTAGGCGATACATGCCGCCATAGATCGGGGCGACGTTCATCGCGGCTTCGTAGCCTGCTAGGTTCGGGTTGAGCAGGCCGACCGCGCTTTGACTCTTGGCTACGGCCTCGCTCTTGACCAAGGCTCCGCGTTCTTTGAGGTCGGGGCCTTCGAAGCCGACATGGCCTCGTTTGTCCTCATGGCCGCCGCGGACGGGCAGGGCGGGGTCAGGTTGCTTGTCCTTCAGCAGCACGAACTGTCCATGGGCAAGGTTCGCCCCGAATTTGAACAGCCCGGCCGGGTAGATGCGCTTCTGATAGACCCGCGGTGCGGTGCTTTGGGTGGCGATGGCGAGATCGAGCGCCTTTTCGACCGCTTCGGCGTAGGCGGCGAGGTGTCCCGGGGAGAGGTCGAGTCCGCCGGCGATCTTGTCGTAGCCCGCCACGCGTCCGTCGGAAGGCAGCAGGCCTTGGATGTCGAGGCGCGGCAGGGCGAGGAGGTCTTGCAGGGTGTTCTCGAATTCCACCCGGGTCAGCCGGCGGAGCTGGATGCGGGTCGGGCGGGCTTCGGTGGAGATCTTCGTCAGCGTGGCGTCGAGTTCCTTCAGGAAGACGGAGGCCTCGGCGGCCGTGGGTCGCTCCTTGCGTTTGGCGGGCGGCATTTCGCCGGCCGCCACCGCGTCATGGAGCTGCGTCCATTTCGCGGGGTTCGACTGCTCCGTGCCCAGCGTGGTCAGGTCGAGGCCGCCTTTCTTCGTCTCCTGGTCGTGGCATTCGAAGCAATGCTTCTCCAGGAACGCCCGCGGTTCCGCCGCCGTCGCGGCGACGGAGAGCATCAGGAGGGCGGCGAGGCGGACGATGGGCATCTCAGCGTTTGGACGTGGCTTCCAGGAGGGGCTTCAGGCGCGCCGCGTAGGTCGCATACCCTTCAGGGGAAAGGTGGATGTTGTCCGGCGTGTAGAGCGCTTGCTTGATCGTGCCGTCCGCATTCAGGAAATCCGCCGTCAGGTCGAGGACGCGGATCTTCGGGTCAGCCCCGAGGTTCAGTTTGTCTATCTCGGCGTTGGTCCGTAGGATGTCTTCGTAGAAGCGGGTCTTGGGTGCATGGCAGGGCAGGATCTTCGCGACGATGAGTTCGGCGTCGGGGAATTTCTCACGCAGGTTGCGGGCGCACGCTTCGACGCCCATCGCCGCGGCGGCGACGCCCGTCTCAGGAGTGAAGAACATGTTGTTGTTGCCGATCATCAGCAC
>CAIRWP010000255.1 GCA_903882335.1 uncultured Opitutia bacterium
GATCTCGGTAAGGGCTTCGGCTCCGACGACGTTTTTGCCATAGACGTGGGCGACTGATGCGGCGACTTTGACGGCGGGATTGATTCGGCCTTCACCGACCCAGTACTCGCCCATGATGAGGCCTCCCGGCTTTCCGTAGGTGAATGGGTCGAAGTTTCCGTTGCCATAGGGCTCGATGGCGAGTTGAAAACCCTTGTTTTTGAGTTTGTTTGCGAAGTGACCGCTGTAGTTTTCTGCCCAAAGTTCGGAGAGTGTTTTGCGCCAGTCAAAGAGGAACCCGAAAGTGGTGTCGGCGCCTGTTACCGAGTAGCCAGCGAGGCAGGGAAGGTAGGGAGTTGGGTCGTAGCCTCGGCGCTTTTTGAATTCATCAAAGAGCTTTGGCGACCAATTGTTATAACCGGTTTCATAACTGTCGATGAGGACGGTGTGGAGCGCACTTTGAGTGCCGACTTCTTTGAAGAGGAGGTCGAGACCACCGGCGAAGAATCGGTCAAGGGACTCGGCGCTGAGTTTGTCAACTTCGAGACCTTCGCCCGAGGGTCGACTGGCGACGTTGAGTGCGCCGGTGAGGGTGACGCCGATGCGCAGGATGGTCCATGACCCTTCAGGTAATTCCACTTCGTCGGAAGTGAGCGGAATTTGGATGCATTCGGAGATGTCGACTCGTGGCCAGGCGATATTTGGGCGTGGACCTGGGTTTGCACCGAGACCAGATAGTTCATTCATTCGGTCTTGGTTGGGGACATCTGGGGTGGGAAGCGCGATAATTTGTAAGTCTCGGTAGTAGCCTTGGTTTACGGTTGGGGAGAGGCCGAGGGGGTTGGCGTTCTGCAGCTCGGTGGGCAGGGCGGCGTCGGGATAGTTCTGGAAGCAGACCAGGCGGGTGAAGCGATAGATGGCGTTGGAGCCGACGGAAGTGGTGCGCCCGTCCGAGAGCGACGGGTAAGGACCGCCATGCACGATGGCGTGCGAGACTTCGACGCCGGTGGGGAAGCCGTTGATGACGACGCGGCCGGCGACGGCCTCGAGGCGGGCGATGAGCGCGGCGTGCTGGCCGAGTTCGGCATCGGTGCCGTGGACGGTCGCGGTGAGGTTGCCGTGGAGGGCGCCGAGGACGGCGTCGACCTCGCGCTGATCGGCGCACCAGATGACGAGCGAGCTCGGTCCGAAGATTTCTTCCTGCAGGGAAGCGTCGGCGACGAAGGTCTTGGCTTCGGTCGCGAAGAGCGTGGCTACGGCGCGGTTGGGCTGGCCGCTGGACTTACCTTGGGCGATCACCTTGACGTCGCTCTGGGCGGTGCGGGCGGCGAGCCCCTTCTGGTAAGCCTGATGGATGCCGGCGGTGAGCATGACGCCGTCGGCGCATTCGGTGAAGAGCACGGAGAGTTTGGCGACGAAGGCTTCGGCCGCGGCGGAGCGGCTCAGGACGATCAGACCGGGCTGGGTGCAGAACTGACCGACGCCGAGCGTGCACGAACCGACGAGACCGGTGGCGATTGCTTCGCCGCGGGCGGCGAGGGCGCCTTCGAGCAGGACGACAGGGTTGACGCTGCTCATCTCGGCGTAGACCGGGATAGGGGTAGGACGCGCGGCAGCGGTGTCCATCAGGGCGCGGCCGCCGACGCGGGAGCCGGTGAAGCCGATGGCGCGGAGTGCCGGGTGCTTGGCGACCTGCTGGCCGATGACGCGTCCTTCACCCATCAGGAGCGAGAACGTGCCTTCCGGGAGACCGGCCGCCTTGACGGCTTCGACGATGAGTCCGCCCATGATCTCGGCGGTGCCGACGTGCGCGTGGTGCGCCATCACGATGACGGGGCAGCCCGC
>CAIRWP010000256.1 GCA_903882335.1 uncultured Opitutia bacterium
AATCGAAGGTCGAAAGTATTCAGCTTTGACCCGCTTCTGGATTACCCGGCCATTGAAACCTCAGTCCATGGTACTCATCGATCTTTTGATTCTGTCGTCGCTGGTTCGCCTGTTGATCCGGTTGGAGCAGCCGTGGTGGTGTGCCGGGTTGTACACGGCCTACCGGCTGGCACTGTTTTTGGTGATGCCCGGTCTTCAAATGAACCCGTGGCTGGCGGCTGGCCTCGTCGCCGCTGCCAGCAGCGCCTATTTCTGGACGTTGAGCCGGCTCGATTCGGGCGGCCTCGTGTGGTGGATCGTCGCCATTCCGGGCCTGTTGCTCCTGTTGTGGCTGGTGATGTGGATCTGACGGATGGATCGGAGTTGGTGTTTTGGCGCTCCGCGATCCGAGCCGTGGCTGGTTCTTTTCAGGAGTTTCTGGGGGGCGGCAACGTCGACCGCAGACTCTCGTTGCGCAGGGATCAGTCTCGAGGGAGCACACCAGATCAATCATGGGTGGTCGAAACGCGGCTGAAGGAACTTCGGAAATCGTTCCCTGACCCATTTTCCTTTCTAACGTTTGCTGGTTATCGGATCTCTCTGGTGGATTGACGAAAGTTGAATCTCCACTAAATTGATGGAGCACTGTTTTTACATGGTCAAGACGCAGATCCAGATCCCGGATGGCTTGCACAAGAGGCTCAAACGCCTTGCCGATGAGCAGGAATGGTCGTTTGCCGAAACCTTGCGTCGTGGGGCCGAGTTGCTTTTGGCCACACGTCCCGTGGCTGGTTCGCAGGATACGGCGGCATGGTGTTTGGAACCGCCCGCCAACACCCGACTCCGCAAGGACCCCTTCGCCACGGAGGACTGGCGTTTGGAGGCCAACCTGGGGGCCGATCCGAAGGGCCTCGCAGGTGATTGACCTGATTTGCCGGACCCCGCGCCTCGGATGATCGCCTGCGATACCAATGTTCTGTTCCCGGCGCTGGAGGCCTCCCATCCAAGCCATGGGCCCGCCCGAGCTTGGCTGGAATCCATGGTTGAGGTCCGCGACTTTGCCCTGTGTGAGCTCGTGCTGATGGAGGTGTATACACTGCTCCGCAATCCAGTCGTCTGTGCCCGACCGCTCAACGCCTCCGAGGCCGTCCGGAAGATCAAGCAACCCCCGCTGGACAGTCCTCGACTTCCCGGGACCGGGTTTGATGGACGAGGTATGGCGACATGCCCGCACGAGCGACTCGGTTCGCCGCATCTATGACATCCGCCTGGCTCTGACCCTTCGGCACTACAACGTGACCGACTTCGCCACCGCCAATGGGAAGCATTTCCGCGGCTTCGGCTTTTCGCGGGTGTGGAATCCCTTGAAGCCGTAGGGCTCTCCGAGTTCACCGCCCCCAGCGGGTGTTTTTTAGGAACTCGATGAGGTCGGCCAGGTCTTGGCGGGTAATTTGTTCGTCGAGGCCGGTTGGCATGAGGGAGACGGTGGATGGGTTCATCGCGGTGATGTCGGCGCGGTCGATTTGCAAGGTCGAGCCGGGGCCGGTGATGAGGGTCACTCCTCGGGCGTCATCACGCCGCAAGATGCCCAAGCGTTCCTCGCCGTCGCGGGTGGTGACCGAGACAGGCTCATAGCTGCGGACCAGGCTGGCCGAGGGCTCTACGATGGCTTCCAGAAGGTCGTCGGCGGAGCGCACGGTGCCGATACTGGTGAGTTCGGGGCCCACGTCGCCGCCTTGGTATCCGAGGCGGTGGCACTGGATGCAGGCGGCTTTGGCCGAGTTGAAGACGGCTTGTCCGCGGCGGACATCCCCAGCGGGCAGCTCGGAACGGATCTTCTCGAGGCGCTTGCGGCGACCGGCCAATCCGGTGTCGAGCGTCTCGAGGAAGCGGTCGCCTTGGGAGCGGATTTCGGCGGGGTAACCTTTGAGGGTGGCTCGCAGCGTTTCCGGCCGGATGGAAGTCCGGGCCTTGGACTGGCCCAGTGCCGTCAGCAGGGATTGGCCGGCGTTGGCACTGGGTTGGCGTTCGAACGCGGGCAGCACCCGGTTCAGTTCCAGCGGGCCGATCTCCGGCAATGTGCGGGCGACTTGGTCGAGGTGATGGGGTTCGAGGGCGGCCTTGGAGAGGGCTTCGGCCGCTGAGCCTTGTCGGTCCCGCAAGCCCGTGAGCAGAAACGCGAGGTCGGCGTCGTTGGCGGACCAACCGCCAGGCAACGCCGCGAAGGCCGAGAGTCGCAGCGGCGCCGGCAGGGACTGAGCCCGTGCGGATTTCAGCAAGGCCTCGCGGAGGGCAGGCTGGCCGTTGAGGGTCCGGGCCGCGCGGAGTACCGACGAGAAGGTCTCCGGTGGGGCGGATGTCGAGGGCGCCGCAAGCAAGGCCGTCAGGGACCGGCTCCACGACTCCGGCGGATTCTTCGGTGTGTGTTGGGCCATGGCGCTCAGGGCTCCTTGGCGGGTTTCCGGGTGCACCTGCGCCGCAGTGAGCAACTCGGCCACCAGGGCTTGCACGGCCGGTGACGACATCAATCCGCCCAGCAAGCTATTCAGGCCTTCGCGGCCTCCGGGCGGAGGCGTGCCGGCGAGCAGGCGTTGTCGCAGCGATCCGGCCAGGGCGTCGCCCCAATCGGCATGACGCTGTGCGACCCACAAGGCTGCGTCGCGCGCCTCAGGGCGGTCCGAAAACAAGACAGCACCGACGTCTTCGGCGCGCAGCCCGCCGCCGGGAATTTGCTCCAAGGCATGCAGCGCGGCCGCCTGGACCCGAGGGTTCGCATGGCTCAAGGCCGTGCGCAAAAGACTCGTGTCCCGGAGGTCGGCCAGTGCGGCCGTGGCGGCCATGCGCAGCGCTTCGTCGTCGGGGCCTTCCAGGGTGCGGAGGATGGCCGGGGCCGCCGCGGTGTGTCGCAAGCGCGCCAAGGCGGTGATCGCCGTGAGTTGGCCGTCACGAAGACCGGATTTCAGCGATTGATCCAAGAGAGCCATCGCCGCTGGAACCCCGGCCGGGTCTCGTCGGTCGCCGAGCCGGCGGACGCGGGCCAGTTGACTCTCGGGGGCCGCCGCAGTCGGGGCTTTGGAGCGCTGGTGGGAAGCTCCGGTTTTGGTGACCCGGTACACGCCGCCGAGCACGTCGGCTTTCCAGAGTTGGGAACTCGGGCAACACAGCTTGTACCAGCCGCCCGTGTCGAGGATGAGCACCGAGCCGTCGGCGTCGGCGAGCACGTCGGTGGGGTGGAAATCAATGCTGCTGCTCACCACGAAATCG
>CAIRWP010000257.1 GCA_903882335.1 uncultured Opitutia bacterium
CTATAACCTGCACCACGCCCATGATGTCATCGAGCGGTTCGACAAGTTCCTGCCGCAACTGCTGCCCTACCTGCTCTGCCTGAACCTCAACGGGATGGACGCCGATGGCGAGGCCGCGGGACGGAAGATCAAGCCCTTGGGTTCGGGGCACCTGGACCTGGCCCTGCTGCGCCAGATCCGTGCGAGCGGTTACCGCGGACCGATCGGGATCCTCAACCACACGGACGCCGATGCGGAAGGCCGGTTGCAGGATAATCTCGATGGGCTGGCTTGGTTGACGGCGCAGCTGGACGATCCGGTCGCTCCGCCCGCGCCGTCTTACCGGACCTGGAGGGAGCCTGCCGCGAAGCGTCGGGTCGCCGGCGCCCAGGCCGTGCCTTCACTGTCGCCGGAGTTCGGTTCGGCCCTGGCGGGTGGCCTGTTGTTGCCGGGCAAGCCCGAGTTCCATGCTTGGCCGATCACGGTGGAATGCCGGGCCCGCCTCGACGGCAAGGGCGGCTATAACGTGCTCATCGCCTGCAATCACAAGCCCGAGCTCGGGCACTGGGAGTTCAAGACCGACCCCCGCACCGGCGCCTTCGGCTTGTACATTCCCGGCCGGGGTGGCGAGTTTCCGACGGGGCGTCCGGTGGTCGATGGCAAGTGGCACGACTACGCCGCGACGATCGGGGTCGACCGGGTACGCGTCTGGATCGACGGTGAGCTCGTGCTGGACCGCCCGTTGCCGCCCGAGACAAAGCGTCCGGCCGCGAAGACGGAGCAGCTGGCGTTCGGTCGGCTCGTCGATGGTTCGATTGGTTGTGACGGCGTCATCGACGATGTGCGGATCTCTCGCGGCGAAGCCACCCCGGTTCGTTCCGCGGGGCCGCGCACGCGCGGGGAGCCGACTTTGGGCCTGTGGTCTTTTGAGGAGCCTTTCGCGGCCGCTCCGGTCGCGGCTGACTTCCGCCCGGCCAAGCCGCCGCTGCATCCCGAGGAGACGCGTCTCTGGAAGGCTTTCGTCAATCGCGACCGCCTCTACGATTTCTACGCGAAGCAGGCGGCGGCTTTTCGCGGCGCGACCGCGAGGTTGTTGCCGGAGTATCCGGGTCTGGATGGCGGACTCTATGGTCACCAGGGTAATCAGAACGACCAGGTGACTTGGCGCGACCGACGCTGGGAGCAGGCCGACAAAGGGTCCCTGTTCTCAGGCGTCTTCCGTGGCGAGGGGCTGACGGTCCCGAAGGCGGTCTGCGTCCATGAAGGCGACCGCAGCGCGTGCTTCGATCCGGTGACGCTGTCCTTCCCGCTGGAGTGGAAGGGTGGGTTCGTGCGACTGGGCGAGATGCGCCACGGTTTCAACGATGGCGGGCGTCTCCTTGGTGAGGTCGTGCAGCGCCGTCCCCTCGGCGAGCCCGCCAAGGACGGCATCTACCATGGTTTTTACCGGCATGGATCGCAGACGGTCTTCAGCTACTCCGTCGGCGGCCGCGAAGTCCTCGCCACGGCGTGGAGCGGGCCGCAGGAGCCCGCTAAGCTCGCGCACCTGACCAAGGGCGGGCCGACGCAATGGCCGACCTGGATCGAGACGAAGGGTGCGGTCGGGCAGGGCAAGCCGTTCGCCACGGACACGATCCCGGTGCCCTTCAGCAATGCCTACGGCGCGCTGATGTTCCTTTCCGGGCTCGACTTCCTGCCCGATGGCACCGCGGCGGTCTGCACGATGACGGGCGAGGTCTGGCTCGTGCGCGGTCTCGACACCGAACTGCGTCAGGTGCGCTGGAAGCGTTTCGCCACGGGTCTGCACCAGCCGCTGGGCGTCAAGGTCATCGGCGGCCGGCTGCATGTGCTCGGTCGCGACCAGGTGACGCGCCTGCATGACCTGAACGGCGACGACGAGGCGGACTTCTACGAGTGCGTGACGAACGGGTATGCGACGTCCCAGGGCGGCCACGATTACGTCATCGGCCTCGAGTCCGACGCCCAGGGCCGCTTCTACACGTCCTCGGGCAACCAAGGCATGCTGCGGCTGAGCGGGCGCCAGGGCGTCGAGGTGCTGGCGACCGGTTTGCGTAATCCGAACGGCACCGGCTTCTCGCCCGACGACCGGTTCTTCACCTCGAGCCTGCAGGAAGGCAACTGGACCCCGGCCTCCGCCATCGTGCAGGTCGAACTGGGCAAGGACGAGGGCGCGCATTTCGGTTACGGCGGTCCGAAGGGCGGGCAGTCCCCGAAGCCGCCTTTGCTGTACCTCCCGCGTGGGGAGGATAACTCCAGCGCCGGGCAGGTCTTCCTCGGGGACGCCGCCTGGCCGGCCCTCCGCGGGGCCGGGAACCTGGTCCACCTCTCCTTCGGCGCCGGCGCCGCGCTGATGGTCACGCGTCAGCAGGTCGGCGGACAGTGGCAAGGGGCCGCGCAACGGATCGCCGCCGATTTCCTGTCGGGCTCGCAGCAGGGCCGGTTCAACCCGAAGGACGGCCATCTCTATGTCACCGGCATCGCCGGCTGGCAGACCTACACCACGGATGACGGTTGCTTCCAGCGACTCCGGCATGTCGGCGGCTCGCCCGTGCTCGTCGCCCATGAGGTCCGTGACAACGGAGTGTGGCTGCGTTTCGACTCGGCGTTGGACGGCCGGTCCGCCGGTCGCGCCGCCGGTCATTTCGCGCAGACCTGGAATTACCGTTACGCCGCCGCCTATGGTTCGCCCGAGTTCTCCGTCGCGCACCCCGGCGTCGTGGGGCACGACGTCCTGGAGGTCCGCAGCGCGCACGTGCTCGGGGATGGGCGCGAGCTCTTCATCGAGATCCCGCAGCTCACCGTCGCCCATCAGGTCCACCTGAACCTGGCGCTCGTCCCGGGCCGCAACACCGACCTCTTCCTCACGGCCCATGCCTTGGCGGAGCCCTTCAAGGATTTCCCGGGCTACGCGGCCATCCCCAAGCAGGCCCATGCGCACGCCGCCCCGGCGGCGAACACCAACGGGGCCAGTACGATGCGTCCGGTCCGCTGGGAGACGGAAGTCTGCGGCAATCCCCCGCAGGAGCTCACCCTCGAGACCGCGACCGGCCTGCAGTTCGCGCAGAAGGAACTCCGCGTGAAGGCCGGCCGCGGGGTCGCGCTCACCGTGGTGAACCCCGATTCGATGCCGCATAACTGGGTGCTGACCAAGCCGGACACCCTCGAGACGGTCGC
>CAIRWP010000258.1 GCA_903882335.1 uncultured Opitutia bacterium
AGCTCCGTGGCGAAGGCCTCGCCCGCCTTCATCAATTCCGTGCGGACCGGGGCGAGTTCGTCCACGTATTCGCATTTCCAAAGCATGACCTCGTACGTCTGGCGCGCCGCCGCTTCCCCGCGGAGGCGGCGGACCGCCTCGAGCAGCGTCGTCTCTAGTCGGCGCAGCGCGTCGCCCGAGCCCGGCGGCCCCAGCCGCAGCAAGGTGCCCGTGTCGGCGCGGACCGCGCGGAAGAGGTCGGCCTTGTCGCGGAAATGCCAGTAGACCGCGCCGCGGGTCACCCCTGCTTCCTGCGCGACCTCCTCCAAGGAGGTGTTCGTGACGCCCGCCCGGCTGAAGACCTGTCGCGCGGATTCGACGATCCGGTGACGGGTGAGGGCGGCCTCCGCTTTCGTCTTGCGAGCCATGATGCAACAAATAGATTTACATACATGATTGTATGTAAATCTCGCCCTGTCGAGGCGCTACTGCTCGGCCTCGGTCTCCTGGGGCTCGTCGCCTGCGGCGAGGGCCAGCCGCCGGCGACCCCGCCGCCCCTGCCGGTGGGCCTGCTGACCGCCCAGGTCCAGCCCTACCCGCAGGACGCCGAACTGACCGCGCAAGTCGAGGGTACCCGCGAGGTCGAGGTCCGCGCGCGCGTTGCGGGTATCCTGCTCGCCCAGTCCTATAAGGAAGGCGCCGCGGTGAAGGCCGGCGACCTGCTGTTCCGGATCGATCCGGCCCCCTATGAGATCGCGGTGGCGTTGGCCAAGGCCCAGCTCGCGCAGGAGCAGGCCCGCGCCGACCAGGCCGCGGCGGAAGCCGCTCGCCAGGGTAAGTTGCTCGCCGAACGGGCGACCAGCGCCAAGGAGGCGGCCGACGCCCGGTCCGCCGAGGCGGCCGCGACCGCGGCCCGCGACATCGCCGCGGCGAAGGTCCGCTCGGCCGAGCTCGACCTCTCCTACTGCGAAGTCCGCGCCCCGATCGCGGGTTTCACCGGCCGGCTCGCCCGCTCCGAAGGCTCCCTGGTCTCGCCGGGCGCCGACAGCCTGCTCACGACCGTCGTGCAGCGCGAGCAGGTCTGGGTGCGCTTCGGCCTCTCCGAGCAGGACTTCCAGCGGCTCTTCGCCGGCGACGCCGCCGCGGCGACCGCGGCCAAGGTCGAGGTCCTCGACGCCGCCGGCCAGCCCCTGCCGCTCGTCGGGAAGGTGAATTTCGTGGCGGCCCAAGTGGAGGCCCGCCTCGGCACCATCCAGATGCGGGCCGAGTTCCCCAACGGCGGCGGCACCCTCCTGCCCGGGCAGTTCACGCGCGTGCGGCTCGCCGGCCGTCCCTTGCCCGCGGCCGTCGTCGTGCCGACCTCCTGCCTCCTGCAGTCGGCCCAAGGGCGCTTCGTCTACGTGCTCGGCAACGGTAACGTCGCCCAGGTCCGCCCCGTCCAACTCGCCTTCGTCAACGGTCCGCAGGCCGTGCTCCTCGCCGGGCTCAAGTCCGGCGAGCGCGTCGTCCTGGACAATCTCGTCAAGGTCCGCCCCGGCGCCCCGCTGGTCCCCCGCGCCCCCGCCGCCAAGTAAGCGCCTTCGATGTCCTGGGAATTCTTCATCCGCCGGCCGATCTTCGGCACCGTGCTCTCGCTGGTCGTCGTCATGGCCGGCCTGATGGCTTTCCGGCTCTTGCCGGTCTCCCAGTACCCGCAGATCGCCCCGCCGACCGCCACCATCGCGATCTCCTACCCCGGGGCCTCGGCCGAGACGCTCATGCGGACGGTGGCCGCGCCGATCGAGGATGAGATCAACGGCACGGACAATCTCCTCTATTATTCGTCGACGTCCTCCTCCAATGGTCTCCTGACCATCACCGTGACCTTCGAGCCGGGCTCCGATCCGGACCTCGCCGTGATCAACCTCACGAACCGCGTGAAGGTCGCGGAGCCGCGGCTCCCGGACGAGGCCCGCCGGTTGGGGGTCGTGGTCAAGAAGCGCTCGAACGACATCCTGATGTCCGTCTCGGTGATCTCGAAGGACGGCAGCCGCGATTCGGTGTTCCTCAGCAACTACGCCGCCGTGAACGTCGTCGAGGAGATCAAGCGCGTGCCCGGCGTCAGCGACGCGGGTATCTTCGGCGCGCGCGACTATTCCATGCGCGTCTGGCTGCGCCCCGACAAGATGGCCCAGCTCGGGGTGACGCCGGGCGACGTGGCCCGCGCCATCCGCACCAGCAACAACCAGTACGCCGCCGGTCGCCTCGGCCAGGAGCCGACCGTCGCCGGCCAGTCCCTGGTGATGCCGATCATCACCCCCAGCCGCCTCGCCACCCCGGAGCAGTTCGGCAATATTTTGCTGCGGGCCGACGGCGCCGCCGGCGTCCTGCGCTTGCGCGACGTCGCCACGGTCGAGCTCGGCGCGCAGAGCTACGAGCAGCAGGCCACTCTCGACGGCCGGACGGCCGTGGGCATCCGCATCTTCCTCGCCCCCGGCGCCAACGCCCTTGACGTGGCCCAGGCCGTCAAGGACCGGGTCGCCCAGCTGTCGCGCCGCTTCCCCTCGGGCGTCGACTACGACATCCCCTTCGATACCACGCGCTTCGTGGCCGCCTCCATCCGCGAGGTGGAACACACGCTCTTCGAGGCCGGGATCCTGGTGGTGCTCGTGGTCTTCCTCTTCCTCGGTAGCTGGCGGGCGACGTTGATCCCGATGATCGCCGTCCCGGTCTCACTGATCGGCACCTTCGCCGGCCTCTGGTTGTTCGGCTTCGGCATCAACACCCTGACCCTCTTCGCCATGGTGATCGCCATCGGCATCGTGGTCGACGACGCCATCGTCGTCCTCGAGAACGTGGAGCGTCTGATGGAGGAAAAGGGGCTGTCCCCCTTCGACGCGGCGCTCGCCTCGGTCCAGGAGGTCTCCGGCGCGATCGTCGCGATCGTGCTGGTGCTCGTGTCCGTCTTCCTGCCCGTCGCCTTCCTCGGCGGCATCGCCGGCACCCTCTACCGGCAGTTCGCGGTGACCGTGTCGATCGCCGTGATCATCTCGGGCTTCGTCGCCCTGACGCTCACGCCCGCGCTCTGCGCCGCGATCCTGCGGCCGCGCACCCACGGGGCCCCGACCGGTTTCCTGGGCTGGTTCGAGCGTCAGTTCAAGGCCCTCGCCGACTGGCATGGTCGCGCCGTCCGCTGGTTGCTCGACCACCCGCGCTCGGCGGGCGGGCTGTTCCTCGCCATCCTCGCGGCCAACGCCGCGCTCCTCTGGGAGCGTCCCCGCGGCTTCCTGCCGGCCGAGGACCAAGGGTACGTCCTCGGCGTGGTGACCTTGCCCGACGGCGCGAGCGTCACACGCACCCGCGCTTACATGGCGGATATCGTGCCGGCCCTGCTCAAGACGCCGGCCGAGGACCCGGCGGTCTTCCACGCCTTCGCCATCAGCGGCTTCGACCTCATCGGCGGTGGCGAGAAGACGAACGCGGGCACGATCTTCCTGCCGCTCAAGGACTGGTCCAAGCGCTCGGTGGGGGCGGAGCAGCTGACGGGCCGGCTCATGGCGGCCACCGCGCCCTACCCGCAGGGGATGTGCTTCGTGGTCAACCCGCCGCCCATCCGCGGCATCGGCACCGCCGGCGGCTTCGAATTCTACCTCCAGGCGCGCGACGACGACAACCCGGTGCGCCTGGGCCAAGTCACCGACGAGTTCATCGCCGCGCTCGGCGCCGCGAAGGACAAGGCCGGCAAACCCTTGATCGTCGGCCTGCGTTCCTTCCTCCGGACCAGCGTCCCGCAGTACGTGGCCGATGTCGACGAGGCGCGCGCCATGAGCCTCGGCGTCCCTCTGCCCGAAATCTACGAGTCGCTGCAGGCCACGATCGGCGCGGCCTACGTGAACGACTTCAACCGCTCCGGCCGGACGTACCGCGTGCTCATGCAGGCGGCGCCGACGGAGCGCATGGATCCCGCCGACGTCGGGCGCATCCACGTGCGCGCGGCCGACGGGAAGATGATTCCGCTGTCCAGCCTGGTGCGGATCCGGGCCTCCTCCGGTCCCGAGCAGGTCGAGCGCTACAATGGCTTCGTGGCGGCGCGCGTCCTCGGGGCGGGCGGCCCGGGCGTGAGCTCGAGCGAGGCCCTGCGCATCGTCGAGGAGCTCGCCGAGCGGACCCTGCCCGAGGGCTACGAACTGGATTGGACCGCGCAGGCGCTCCAGGAGAAGCGGTCGGCGACCTCTGCGCTGCCGGCCTTCCTGATGGCGCTGACGATGGTGTTCCTCATCCTCGCCGCCCTCTACGAGAAGTGGTCGCTGCCGGTGGGCGTGATCCTGACGGTGCCGTTCGCCCTCCTGGGCGCGCTCATCGCGATCGCGGTGCGCGGGATCCCGAATGACCTTTATTTCCAGATCGGCCTGGTGACCCTCATCGGTCTGGCCGCGAAGAACGCCATCCTGATCGTCGAGTTCGCCGTCAAGGCGCGCGACGCGGGGCGCTCCGCCGCGGAGGCCGCGGTCGAGGCCGCCCGCATCCGTTTCCGCCCGCTGGTCATGACCTCGATGGCCTTCGTGCTCGGCGTCGTCCCGCTGGTCCTCGCGGTCGGCGCCGGCGCCGGCGCCCGCCGTTCGATGGGCACCGGCGTCTTCGGCGGCATGCTCCTCGACACCTTCGTGGCCACGCTCTTCATCCCTTTGTTCTTCAAGCTGCTCACCGGCGACCGGAAGGAGCCCCGCGCATGAGCTCCCGCGCATTGTGCCGCGTCCTCCCGTGGACCGTCCTCCTCGCCGGCTGCACCCTCGGCCCCGATTATGTGCGCCCTGAGTCCGGGTTGCCCGCCGCCTTCGCCGAAGGCGCCGGTGTGCCGGACCGCGGCGGTGTCGCCGCCGATTGGTGGCTGGGCTTCGGTGAGCCCGAGCTCACCCGACTGGTAGGTCGGGCGCTGGCCGCCAACACCGATGTCCGGGCGGCCGCCGCCCGGTGGGAGGAGGCCGACGCCCGGCTGGCGGACGTGGCCGGCGCGGGGGTGCCCGCCATCGACGCGACCGGCGAGGCCGATCGCTTCAAGGTCAGCAGCGGCACCTTCCTGCCGGTCGGCGGCAACGCCCCCGGCCGTAACCGGCGCATCCAGCGCGCCGGCTTGGTCACCTCGTTCGAACTCGATTTCTGGGGCCGGCTGCGCCGCGCCGAAGAAACAGCCCGCGCCCAGATGCTGGCCGCGGAGGAAGGCGTCGCGCAGGTCCGGCTCGGCCTGGCCGTCGCCGTGGTGCGGACTTATTCCGCCCTCCGCACCGCCGATGCGTCGGCGGCCGCCGCGGAGACGCTCGTGGCCGCGCGGGAAGAAGGCCTGCGCCTCGCCCGCCGCCGGACCGACCTCGGTGTCGCCGTCCCCGCCGAAGCCGCCCGGGCCGAGGTCGCCCTCGCGGCCGCCGTCGCCGGGCTGGCCGAGGCGCGCCGCACCCGCGCGCAGGCCGAGCACCTCCTTGGATTCCTGACCGCCGAACCCGCGTTGATCGTCCCTCGCGACGCCCGTCCGCTGCCGTCGCCGCCCCTCCCGGTCGCCGGCTTGCCGTCCGACCTGCTTTCGCGGCGGCCGGATGTGCGGGCCGCGGAACAGGCCCTGATCGCGGCCAATGCGCGCATCGGTTTCGCCAAGGCAGCGCGCTACCCGTCGTTCACGCTCACCGGCGCCCTCGGCACCGAGAGCCGGACCTTCGGGGGCCTTTTCCAGTCGGAGACCGCGACCTCGGACCTGGGCTTGGACCTGCGGGCTCCCTTGTTCGATGCCGGCCGCCTGGCGGCCCGCGTCGACGCGGCCATCGCCGCCCAGCACCAGGCCGTCGCGGCCTATGAAGGCGCGGCCCGCAACGCTTTCCGCGAGGTACGTGACGCCTTAGCTGAGGTCCGCGAGACGGCGCTCGCCGCCGAGGCCGCCGATCGTCGGGAGACCGCCGCCGCCGAGGTCCTGCGAGTCGCCGCCGCGCGGGGCGCGGCCGGCCAGGCCCCGCCGACGGAGTTGCTGGAGGCGCGCCGGGCCCAGGCGGAGAGCCAGCTGGCCGTCGCCCGCGTCCGGCAGGAGCGGCTCGAGGCCCAGCTCGCCCTGATCCGGTCCTTGGGCGGGAGCCGGCCCGACCTGGTCCCGCCGGTCCGCTGAGCGCCGGGCTCAGCGCGTGATCTCGACTTCGCCGAGCAGGTTGCCCTGGTAAAGCTTGTCGGCGGATTGCCAGAACGGGGCGTCCCGGTTAGCAAAGCGCACCATGTTGCGCTGGTCCTGCTTGAAGGGGAACTTCGTGAAGTTGAGCTCGGGGAACATCAGGCAGAGCTGATGTTTGCCCTGCAGGTCCTTCGGCGCGATGGCGCGGATGGTGATCTCGTAGCCGTTCTCGGTGTTCTGCAGCGCCGCGTTGGGCGGGATGCGCCGGATGTCAAAGCTCTCGCCTTCGCCCGGGGATAACGTGTATTTCTGCGGCGCCTGCACGTACGCGAGGTAGAGGTTGCGCGGGGTGGGGCAGATGGCGAAGCCCCGGTTCGCGAGACGCAGCTTGATCTCATAGTCCTTGCCTTGCTTCACCTTCACCGGCCAAGTCGCGCTGAGTAGCTCGTAGCGGTAGCCGACATGGTCGCGGAGGTAGTCGAAGGCCGAGCGCGGGACGTCGTTGCCCTTGGCGTCGGTGAAGTAGCCGTCGGAGACCGAGAGCCCGAGCGTCCGGACCTCGGCCTTGGTCTTCATCTGTTTCTTCCAGCCGTCGACGACGCCTTCCTTGCGGTCCAGGGAGGCCTC
>CAIRWP010000259.1 GCA_903882335.1 uncultured Opitutia bacterium
AAGCTGGGCGGGACCTTCGCCGAAGGGACGCTCGGCGGCGGCGCCAAGCTGGAATTCAAGCCGGGCACGGTGGGCGGGCCCTACGTGCTCGACGGCACCGTCGTGCTGAACGGCTTCGAGCTCGGCGCCGTGGCCGACACGATCCCCGCGATCCGGGAGTTCGCCCAGGAGTTCATCCGCGGCAAGGCGGCGACCAAGGCCAAGGTGACGGGCGTCGCTGGCACCGTCGGCGAACTCGCCGGCGTGGTCACGGTCGACGCCGAGCTGAACTCGGGCGGCGGCCGGCTCCGCTCGTTCGGCGACACGAACCGCGGCGCCGCCCTGACCGCCGGGACCGTCAGCGACGTCGGCGAGACCCTCGGCGGCCTGGCTATCATCGCCGGCGCGCTCAGCAAGAACCAGAAGCAAGGGGAGCAAATCGCCAAGATCGGCGCCGCGGTCTCCGCCGTGTCGAAGCTGCAGAAAGCCTTGGCCGACTTCCGGTATGACCGGCTCGAGCTCAAGGCGTCGCGCCTGGCGACCGGAACCTTGAAGCTGACGACCTTTGAGCTGCGCAACGGGGATCTGAGCATCGCCGCGAACGGCGGCATCCAGATGCGCGACGGTGTCGCCTTCGCCGACTGGCCGATGCTCTTCGACGCGAAACTGCGCGGCGCCGGCGAGTTCGCGACCTACTTCAACCTGCTCGGCTTCGGCTCCGGGCTGCCCGAGGCCGACGGCCTGACGGCGGGCCCGGCGTTCCAGGTGAAGGGGTCCCTCAATAGCATCCACTCCGACGTGATGGAGAAACTCCAAGGGGCGGTGGAACGTTACAAGTCCGGCGCCAGCTACCAGCCGGGCAACCCGACGCAGGGGACCGCGCCCGCGACGCCGAAGCGCAACCCGCTGGAAGGGCTCCTCAAGGAACTCGGTCGATGAGGCTCGGCCGCGGCGCGCTCATCGCCGGCACCGCGGCCCTCGGCCTGCTCGCCGCGGGGGCGCTCGCCTGCGGTACCGCGGGCGGCGGCTTCGGCGAAGGCGGGGCGCTCGCGCTCCTGCGGTTCCCGCGGGTGGCGGCGGCGATCGCCGCGGGCGCGGCCCTCGGACTGGGCGGCGCGACCCAGCAAGGACTTTTCCGCAACCCGCTCGCAGACCCGGGACTGACCGGGGTCTTCGGCGGCGCGTTGCTCGGGCTGGCCGTGCTCCTCGGCGGTGCGCCCGGGTTCGCCTGGGCCCACGCCTGGAGCCTGCCGGCGGCCGCGTTCGCCGGCGCCCTCGGCGTCTCCGGCTTACTCGTCCTGCTGGGCCGGGAAGGACCGCCCGCCCGCCTCCTACTCACCGGGCTGGGTCTCAACGCGTTCGCCGCGGCGGGCACGCTCCTGATCGCCAACCTCGCCCCCGAATCGCGCGAGCTGCTTCTCAACGGCAGCTTCGGCGACTGGCTGGGGATGGCTTCGCCCGAACTCATCATACGCCCGGTCCTGATCTGCGCCGGGGCCGGTGCCGCACTGCTCACCCTGGCGCGCCCCTTGGACCTACTCGCGCTCGGCGAGGAGGCCGCGCAGACCGCCGGCTGCGATCTCCGGCGGTTGCGACGTCGCGCGATCGTGCTCACGGCGCTGGCCGCCGCCGCCGCGACCTGCCTCGTCGGCCAGATGGCCTTCGTCGGGCTCCTCGCGCCCCACCTTGCGCGCGCGCTGGTCGGTCCACGGCACGGGCTCGTCCTGCCCCTCTCCGCCGTGCTGGGGGCGGCGTTGCTCCTGACGGCCGACACGCTGGGCCGCGCCGCGCTCCCCGGCACCCCGCTCTCGGCCGCCGCGGTCATGGCGCTGCTCGGCGCCCCGCTCTTCGTCTGGATCGCCCGACGCCACCATGGCTGACCTCGTGCTCCAGCTCAGCCGCGTCGCCTACGAACGGTGCGGTCGCCGCCTGCTCGACGGGGTCGGCCTGAGCCTGCGCGCCGGCGAGGCCGCCGCGCTCGTGGGCGCCAATGGCGCGGGCAAGACCACGTTACTCCGGGCCGCCGCCGGCCTGCTGCCCGCGACGACCGGCGACATCACGGCGACCGGACTGGACCCGCGCACCGCTGCGCCCGCCGCGGCCGCCCGCCGCCGGATTTACGCGGAGCAGCACCCGTCCTGCGCCTGGGACCAGACCGTCGCCGAGCTCGGCGCGCTCGGGAGCCGGCCCGCGGCCTGGAAGGATTGGGCCGGACGGCTCGCGCTGACGGACCTCGCGGAGCGCCCGCTGGCGAGCCTGTCGGGCGGCGAGCGCCAGGCGGCGCACCTCGCCCGCCTGTTCGCGTCCTTGGAAGAACCTTACGGCGCTCTGCTCCTGCTCGACGAGCCGACCGCCGCGCTTGACCGGGGACGCCGCGAGACCGTGCACGCCGCGGTCCGCGCGTGGGCGCAGGCCGGCGCCGCCGTGCTGGTGGCGACGCACGACGAGGCGTGGGCGCGGGCGTTCCCGCGGGTCATCGCCCTGGAGGAAGGTCGCCTGATCGCGGATGGTCCGCCCGCCGCGGTGTTCACCGCCGGGCTCGTGCGCGCGGTGTGGGCCGGGTCGCCGGCGTGACCGGCAACTGACCCGCCCGCGCGGCCGCGAACAGGAACTGCTGGGCCAACCCGGCGGCCGGACCGAAATGGATGCGCCCGAACGACTCGAGCCGGTCCGCGGGCCAGCCCCGCAGGCCATAGGCTTCGCCCAACGCCTGCACGACCCAGGTGTCGACCGGGAAACTTTCGAGCCGACCGAAGCCGAACAAGGCGACGCAGGCCGCGACCTTCGGGCCGACGCCGGGCAAAGCGCGCAGCTCCGTCAGGAGCGCGGGCGTGGGCAACGCGGCGAACGCCTCCGCCCAATCCGGCCGGGCCGCCAGCTGGCGCGCGGTGCCGCGGAGGAACGCGGCGCGGTAGCCGAGCGCGCAACGCTTCAGGGTCGCGTCATCCGCCGCGGCCAAGGCGGACCACTCCGGCAGGGCGTGGAACCCGGCCCCGAGCTCCGCGCCCAGCTCGGTCGCCAGTCGGGCGACCATCTCGCGGATCTGCAGGATGCGTTTGTTCGAGCTGCACAGGAAGCCGATTAACGCATCGCGCGGCGGCTGCCGAAGGATCCGCAGGCCGGGATGCAGCTGCAGCGCCCCCGCGAGGACGGGGTCGGAACGCCAGGGCAGGTCCGCGACGAGGCGGCCTTGCGCGCCGTCGGCGTCCAGGTAAGCGCGCAAGGCCGCCAGACCGACGTCGGCCGGCCCGCGCACGCGTCCTTCGAGACCGGCGTCGCCGACCCGCACCGCCGCGACGGTCGCGCCGAAGACGCCCTGCCAGCCGCCGGCCTCGTCGCGGCGCCAGCGGAAGGCCTGCCCACCGTCGAGTTGCTCGGCGAGCGTGGCGGCCGGCACCTCCTGGGCGAGTCCGAGGGGATACCAATCGCTCCAGCCGACGGCCATGGCTTTCAGCGTTCCCCGAGGTCGCGCCGGGTGCCCCAGAGGAAGCTCTGCCGGGTCGCGAGGGCCTTGCCCTGCGCATCCGTCACCGAGAGGCGCCAGGCGACCGGCCGCCACGTGGACGGCCCGGCATCCTGACCGGTGAGGCCGATGACGAGTTCGCCGAACCAACCGCGCGGCAGGAGCTTGAGAGAGAAATCAAACCGCACCGGCGGGCGATTCTCCTCCCGTACGACCTCGAGGATCAGGCGGCCGTCGGGCGGCGGCACCCGGTCGAGCTGGACGTAAAAATAGTAACCTTCCCGGGACTTCTCTTGGGTACGGAAAACGACATCATCGCCGTGATGTTCCTTCGCGTGGAAGGCTTCGGAGGCGCGAGCGGTGTCGGCCGCGGAGCGGTAGCGCTCGTGAACGTAGGCGATGCCTGTCGGCGGGTTGCCGCAGGCCACGAGCCCCAAAACGGCGAGCGCGACCCCGAGGGAGGCCCTGCCCACCGCGTGGCTCACTTCTTGGCCTTCTTCTTGCCGGCCGCGGAACGGGCGGCCTTGATGCGCGCCTTCTGGCGTTCGAGGTAGGCGCGAAGACGGCGACGCTTGATGACCTTGTTGTACTGTTGACCCATGGTGCCTGCATCCTTCCCCAACCCCTCCCATGGTCAAGGAGAAGGTTGCGGACGCCCCTCCGCCCGGGGGTTCCAGGGGTGAAAGAGTCCCTTTCTGGCTGCCTGGGTAGGGATCGAACCTACGACCAAGTGATTAACAGTCACCTGCTCTACCGCTGAGCTACCAGGCAGTGCGAAAGGACTCCAATCAAGGCAAGGTCCCGGCCGCTCTGTCAAACAAAAGTCACCCCAGAGACCGCATCACCCGCTGGCGACGTCGGCTCGGGAAGCCTCCCGCGTGCCTAAAAACAAGGTGTTTCCACCGAAAACGCCTAATCTCTGGACACCCTCTCGCCGCCTGTCTTCCTTGCGTCCCATCACCATGCGCTGGACCCGACTTCCTGAAACCCCGAACGCCCCGGGCGTGGGCGGCTCCTTCCTCGGCGTGACCGGAGAATCCCTGCTGTGCGCGGGCGGCTCGAACTTCCCCGCCAAGCCGGCCTGGGAAGGCGGCGCCAAGGTCTGGCATGACCAGGTCCTCGCCCTCGCCACCACTCGCTCCAAGAAGTGGACGGTCGTCGGCAAGCTTCCCCGCCCGATCGGCTACGGCGTCGG
Organism: uncultured Opitutia bacterium; assembly: GCA_903882335.1. GTDB lineage: Bacteria > Verrucomicrobiota > Verrucomicrobiia > Opitutales > UBA953 > UBA953. Next base: position 4,638 of record CAIRWP010000259.1, read on the forward strand.
CGTCTCGATCCGCCAAGGCCTCCTGACGATCGGCGGCGCGGATGCGCACCGCCATTACGCCGACTGCTACGTCCTCTCCCTAGAGGAGGGCGAACTCAAGGTCCGGCCGTTTCCGTTCCTCCCGCGTCCGCTGGCTTACGCCACCGGCGCGCTCGTCGGCAGCAAGGTCATCGTCGCCGGCGGCACCGAACGTCCGGACGCGACCGTCGCCTCCTCGACGGCCTACGCGCTGGACCTCGCGAACCTCAACGCCGGCTGGAAGGAGCTGCCTTTGTGCGCCGGCTCCGGACGCATGCTCGCCCAGTCCGCAGGCACCAAGGACACCTTCTACCTCTTCGGCGGCGTCGCGCTCTCCCCCGGGGTCAAGGGCGCCGAGCGTGAGTACCTGACGGATTGCCATGCGTTCACGCTCGGCAAGGAGTGGCGTCGCCTCGCGCCCTTGCCGCGAGGGGCGGCCGCCGCGCCGAGCCCGTGCCCGTCGCTCGAGGGCAAGTTCCTGGTGCTCGGAGGCGACGACGGCAAACTCGCGGGCAAGGTCGAGCCGCTCAAGCATCCCGGCTTCACCAAGGAAGTGCTGGGCTACGACCCGGCCGCCGACGCCTGGGAATCCCTCGGCGAGGGCTCCTGCGCCCTGGTCACCACCGGTTGCGCCAAGTGGAACAGCGGTTTTGCGGTCGTCAACGGCGAGACCCGCCCCTGCACCCGTTCGACCGAAGGCTGGTTGGTGCGCGCGGAGTAAGGTTGGGCTGGCGGAGTTTCCGGCCGGGCCCTAGGAAAGAGGGACCCCGGCGACCATGACCCTGTTGCGCGCTTTCCATGTTTGTCTCGTGCTCGCGGCCGCGTCCTTGTCGGCGCTGGAGCTGCCCGACATCCCTGATCCGCACGGCCGCGCCGGCATGATGGCCGCGGTGATCCTCGACGGCGACGGCCGCGAGGCGATCCTCGCCGCCGGCGGGGCTAATTTTCCGGGCAAGCCGCCGTGGGAAGGCGGGACCAAGGTCTTCCATCGGGACATTTTCCTCTGCCGACGCGGCGCGGACGATCGCTGGACCTGGCGCAAGGTCGGCGAGCTGCCGGCCCCCAACGCCTACGCCGCCTTCTGCGCCGGCCTCGACCGCAAAGCCCTCATCATCGCCGGGGGCGCGGATGCGGACAAGCACCTCGACGCCGTCTGGAAAGTCACGGCGGACGGACGCTGCGAGAAGTTCGCGGCTCCGCTCCCCGAGCCGCGCGCCTACGCGGGTTTCGCCGAAGTGAACGGCGCGCTCGCGGTGCTGGGCGGCAGTCGTTCGCCCGACGCCACCGCCGCCCTCGGCACGCTCGCGAGCCTGCGGCTGGACAAACCGCAGGAAGGCTGGCGCCTCTCCGCCGACGAAGCCGCGCAGGCGCGGATCCTCCCGCTGTTCGGGGCGGAAGAGACGACTTTACTGTGGGGCGGCGGTTGCGGGCTCTTCGCGCAAGGCGGCAAGCCGGCGCGCGCCTACCAAAGCGACCTCCATCATGCGAACAGCCGGTTGCAGGGAGCCGACTTCCACGGACTCCCGTCCCCGTTGGCGGCGCCCGCCAGCCCGGGCGTGGCTTCGGGCTCGGGCCTCTTCTTCGTAGGAGGCGATGATGGGTCCCACTACGGCAAACCGCCGACGGACCACCCCGGCCAATCCCGCGACATCCTGTTCATCGACCTCGAGACGCGCGAACCCAAGGTCGTCGGCCAATGGCCGACGCCACTGGCGACGGCGCCGTTGCTGCGCCTCGGGCCCGACCTCGTGACGATCAGCGGCGAGACCCGGCCCGGTGTGCGCACGCCGGCCTGCAGCAGCTGGACCATCCCCGCCAAATTCCGATGAACTTCACCCCGCCCGCGCCGGCGCCCTCCCCCATGCGCACCGCCTGGCTCATGGTGGTCTTGCTCCTGCCGGTCGCGCTGCTCAACTACCTCGACCGGCAGCTCGTCGCGACGATGCAGAAGTCGATCATGGGGTCCGTCGACGACCTGAAGACGCAGGCCCAGTGGGGACACCTGCTCGCCTGGTTCAAGTGGACCTACGCGCTGGCCAGCCCGTTCGCCGGCTACGTGGCGGACCGCTTCGGGCGCCGCCATGTCATCGCGCTGAGCCTCTTCGTCTGGTCCGCCGACACCTGGGCGACGGCGCACGCCACGAGCTACGACCAGCTGCTGGCGACGCGCGCCATCATGGGACTGAGCGAAGCGTTCTACATCCCGGCCGCGCTGGCCCTGATCGCCGACCACCACGGCAGTGCGACGCGTTCGCGCGCGGTGGGCCTCCACCAGATCGGCATCTACATCGGCGTCATGCTCGGGAGCCTCGGCGGCTACGTGGCGGATGACCCGGCGCTCGGGTGGCGCTGGGCTTTCACCGGTCTGGGCCTGCTCGGTGTGGTCTACGCTTTCCCGCTGTGGTGGTGGCTGCGGGACACCCCGCGCGCCCGGCCGGCCGAAGCCCCGCGGGCCTTCGCCGCAGTCGGCGACCTCCTGGGCAACCGCGACTTCCGTCTGCTGCTGCTTTACTTCACGTTACCGGCCTTGGCCGGCTGGGTCGTCCGCGACTGGATGCCCAGCGTCCTGCAGAAGGAACTCGGGCTGACCCAAGGCCTGGCGGGCGTCAGCGCGGTGGTCTGGTGGCAAGGCGCGGCTATCGTCAGCGCGCTGGGCGGCGGTTGGCTGGCGGACCGCTGGATGCGCCGTTCGCCGCGCGGCCGGCAACAAGTCAGCGCCCTCGGCATGAGCCTCATCGTCCCGGCGTTGCTCGGCGTCGGCATCGTCATCGGTCAGGGCTCGCTCAATCTGGCCATCGCCTTCCTTGTGCTCTTCGGCCTGGGCTGGGGCCTCTTCGACAGCAACAACATGCCGATCCTCGCGCAGATCGCCCGGCCCGACCAACGCGCCACCGGCTACGGTCTCATGAATATGGCGAGCATCTCCTGCGGCGGCCTGGCCGACGTCGGCTTCGGCTGGCTCCGCGACCACCAGGTGCCGCTCAACCTGATCTTCGGCGGTTTCGCCGCCGTGGCTTGTCTCTCGGCCTGGCTGGTGCTTAAGATTCGCGCCACCGACGCCGACCGCGCCTGACCTTCCCATGTCCGCCTTCCAGTTCCACGGGCTCTGCCCCGCCACCCACACGCCGTTCCACGCCGACGGCTCGCTGAACCTCGCGGTGGTCGAGCAGCAGGCGGCGCACCTGCTCGCCCGGCAGATCGACCGTGTCTTCATCGGCGGCACGACCGGCGAGAGCGTCTC
>CAIRWP010000260.1 GCA_903882335.1 uncultured Opitutia bacterium
ACCGGCGGCGACCAGCTACGGGAGAAGGCCGAGAACTTCGCGCGTACCTTCACGGACCATGGCGACCGACGCTGAGCGGGCGGGTATCCAGCGCCAGGGGTTGCTCGACCTGTTCGACAAGCTGTTCCACCGGGGGCGGCTGGCCCAGCGCAACGCCCAGTTCAAGCCGTCCCTCGAGCGCCGCCGGCGTTTCTGGTCGACCGTCGCGGTGGTGGTCTTCGGCGTTTTCCTGCTGGGCTTCGCCGGCGGGGACATGCCGCCGCTGGTCTTCGCGACGTTCCTGCACGGCTACACGCTGCTTATCCTGGGGCTCGGCGCGGTGAACGCCTGTGGCAATCTGCTCTTCAGCGAGCACGAGTCGGACATCCTTCTGCACCGACCGGTGACTTCGCGGGTGATCTTACAGACCAAGGTCCAGGTCATCCTCCGCAACCTTTACCTCAACGCGGTCGCCTTCAACGTCATGGCCATGTTGCTGGGGGTCTTTCGCTCATCCGGCTCTTGGCGCTTCCTGCCGGCGCATCTCCTCTCCGTCGGGCTTAACGTGCTCTTCGCGACGAGCGTGGTGGTGCTTGCCTACCATGCTTGTCTTCGTCTCTTCGGCCGCGAGCGCCTCAACTCGTACATCACCATCATGCAGGTCGGCGTGGCCCTCTTCATCATCTTGGGCGCCCAACTCGTGCCCCGGCTCCTGCTGCATGAAGGGGTCGGTCAGTGGACCAGCCACCCGTGGTTCACCCTGCTGCCCCCCGCTTGGTTCGGGAGTCTGGACGCCTTGCTTGTCACCTTGGAACCCACGCCCGCGCTCTGGCTCGGGGCTGGCCTCGCGGTCGGCCTCACCCTTTTGGTCGCTTGGCTCGCCTTCGTGCGCCTCGCCGACGGTTACGAGGAGGTCGTGGTCGCCTTGGGGGAGCAACCCGCGGCGCGCGTGAAGGTCGGTCCTTCCGGCCGCCGCTGGATTGAGCGCCTCGCCGACGGCTGGCTCCTGCGGCCGTGGTTGCGCGACCCCGTCCAGCGCGCCGGCTTCCTGGTCGGTCTGGCCCAGTTCACGCGCGTCCGCGGCGTCAAGGTCCGCATCTACCCGCGCATCGTGCAATTCGCCGCCTACCCATTGATGTTCCTGCTGGGTGGGTTTTACGGCGACCTCATGATGCTCTTCATCTTCCTCCCGGGCATCTTCGGGCTCATCGGCTACACCGTGAGCGAGGCCATGCTCTATTCCGAGGAGTTCGCCGGGGCCGACATCTTCCGCTTCGCCCCGCTACGCAGCCCGGGGCCCTTATTCTACGGGGCGCGGAAGGCCGCGCTCCTGCTCACGTTCCTGCCGATCCTGGTCGTCTGGGTCCTCGCCATCCTCCTGCTCACCGGCCAGCCCGCGTTGCTATGGCAACTGGTGCCAGCGGTGCTCTTCAGCCTGCTTTGCGGCCTGATCCCGCCCATGACCAAGGGCTACCTTATCTTCTCGCAGACCGAGCCCACCGGGGCGGCCATCGGTAAAGGCTGCCTCATCCAGATCCTGCCCATGCTCGCCGGCCTCGCGCTCGGCGGCGTCTCCGCCGCCTGCTGGCACTACGGTTGGTATGTTTACTTCCTCCCGGTGCTCATCGCTGGCTACTTCGTCGTCCGCCACCTCTTCCGCAAAGCCATCGAAGAGCAGGCATTGGCGCAGGAGTAGGGGGGTAATATAGAGTACGGAGTACGGAGTGCAGAGTATAGAGGGGAGAGTGCGGAACGGAAGGTAGGGCTGACCGTCCCGGTCGGCCGCCGGCATGGGGTCTGGCACGCCATCGCGATGCGAGGCGAAGCCATTGGAAACAGCTGGCCGGCTGGCCAGGGGGCACGTGGGCAAGGGAGGGGAAGTCGGAGTGCTGGGTCGAGTGCGGAATCGAGTACAGAGTGCTGAATCGATGGTGGACGTAACCGGCCCAGCAGGGGCGCTGGTCCCTACCTGTTTTCCTACCTGCGCGCGGAGCGCGCGATAGGAGGCATCAGGTGCGCTCGATTCAGTCCTCGACTCAGCACTCTGTACTCGATCCAGCACTCATCTTCACGCCTGAGCTCCCAAGCGCTAACCGCAATCCCTGCTCTTCAGGTAGGGCTGACCGTCCCGGTCGGCCGCTGGCATGGGGTCTGACTTCGGCATGCGCAGCAGCGTGGTGCCCGACCTCATGCCGAGAGGTTCCATAGGTGAATGCCCGGAGCCACGCCTAGATGACCCATGGTTTCGACCTCGCGGGGCGCGCAGGTTTTTCTTCGTCATGCATTTCATCTATTTGGACGAAAGCGGCGACCCTGGCATGAACGGTTCGCCGACGAATCACTACATCCTGGCTGGCTTCGCCCTCACGGCATCCGATTGGCATAAAGTCCAGCGTAGGTTCGCGCTTTTCCGCCAGTGGGCTTTCCAGACTTACGGTCTGGACCCCGGTCGTGAACTACATGCTTCCGAGTTTCTTGGCGCGGCCTCGATGCACTGCGGTTTGTCACGGGCGACCCGCTTGTTGATCATGCGACGATTGATCGGCATGCTTACGCTTGGGCCGGAACTCAGGTTTTTTGGTTGGATAGCCTCGAAGGAGCGCGGAGATCCCCTGGAACGTGTCGGCGTTCGATGCCTTGAAGATCTGGAGGCGTGGTCGGCGGCTGGCTATTTCGGGGATTGTCACAGCCTGCTGATTATTCACGACCGCATGCCGCGGCGACCTTCTGCATGGACGCACCCGACAGGCCAGCGGGTCATTGAGTCGCCCCTATGCCTTGATTCCGAGACGTCACCCTGCCTGCAGGTAGCTGATCTCATTGCTTACCTCCTGAAGCAATCCCTGAGCCCGAATCGTTACCTCAAGGAACAAGGCGCCCAGTATTTGATCAAGAAACTTAACGAAAAGTCCTTGGGCTGGAGGGATGTATAAAAAGCGAGGCCGCCTTGCGGCGGCCCCCTGGTGGTATCATATTTCATCCCGATGGATGCTTTTTGATACGCACTCAAACCTGCGGTCTTACGTCCATCGTGCAAACCCGTTTCACTGAGGTCATTGCCTCATGTGAGCGCGGGCTGACGAACCAGCCCGCGCCGAACGGAGACTTCCATTCCTTAAGGCGCAAAATGCTACTTTGGGTCGCCCTGCTCAACGGTCTTTTAATGGGGTATTTGCCTCTCAGGTAGGGCTGACCGTCCCGGTCGGCCGCCAGCATGGGGTCTGGCTTCAGCATGCGCAGCAGGATGGTGCCTGCCCCCGTTGCCGATTGCGGCCTTCAACATGAGGTCAGGCACGCCATCGCGATGCGAGGCGAAGCCAGACCCCATGTTTCGGCAGCGGACGAGCAGGGACGCTCGTCCCTACCTAGAGGCAACGGACAGGCTCAAAGGCTAAAGCGAGTCTACCCATAGCCTCTGCCATCTGTACTCCGTACTCTGTACTCAGTGCTTCACCATCGACGCTACCCTCGACGCTACCCTCGACGCTACCATCGACCCTACCATCGACCCTACCATCGACGCTACCATCGACTCTACCCTCGACCCTACCCTCGATCCAAACATCGATCCAAACATCGACCCTTCCCTAATTCCTATCTCCGCCTCATCCACCCGATCAACTTACTGTACCAGCGGGTGGGTTTCGCGGCGGGGCGGTGTTCGCGCAGGAGGGTGATGATGTCCTGGCGGCCGAAGGTGGTGGCGAAATCGATCGGGGTGGAGCCGCCTTGGTCGCCGAGCGGATCGGCGCCGGCGTCCAGCAGCATCCGCGCGATGTCCACGTGCCCCTTGAAGGCCACCCCGCCGAGCGGCGTCTGGCCCTTCTC
>CAIRWP010000261.1 GCA_903882335.1 uncultured Opitutia bacterium
CCGGCGAGGGACTTGCGGGAGGCGAGGTGCGTCAGGTCGGGACCGAAGGCGCCGGCGCCGAAATGGCCGCCGACGTTGTGGCACATCACGCAGCTCTTCGCGGCGAAGAGGTTCTTGCCCTGCTCGGCCTTGGAGCCGGCGGCGACGGGGGCGGCGTCGGCCTTCTGGGCGGCGACCCACTTGGCGAAATCGGCGGGCTCGAGGACCTCGACGCGGAACAGCATGTAGGCGTGGGAATCACCGCAGAACTCGGCGCACTGGCCGTAGTAGTGGCCGGGCTGGTCGGCCTGGATCCACATGTGGTTCTTGCGGCCGGGCATGAGGTCAACCTTGCCGGCGATCTTGGGAATCCAGAAGGAGTGGATGACATCCTCGGAGCGCAGGTTGATACGCACGGCGACCCCCTTCGGGATGACCATCTCGTTGGGGACGGAGTGCTTGGCGTCGTTGGTCAGGCCGAGCTGCGGGTACTCGAAGCGGAACCACCACTGCTTGCCGATGACGTCGATCTCGAGGACCTGCTCCGCGACGGCCTTGTCGAGCGGCTGACCATACCAGGCGGAAAGCTTGGACTTCGGCACGGCCTCGGCCGGGACGTCGTCGGTGTACCAGATCGCGCTGAGCGTCGGGACGGCGATGAAGACGAGGGAGCCGATGGACGCCGTGATCAGGCCGATTTCGACGAGCGGGTTACCGTGCCCTTCCTCGACGATCGGGGCGGCGGTGTCGCCGGGGCGGGCGCGGAAGCGGACGACGGCGTAGACCAAGAGGCCGCCGACGAGCAAGAACAGGACGACGACCAGCCAGACCGTGTCCATGAAAACATCATACTGCATCTGCGCCACCGGACCCTTCGGATCGAGGGTCGACTGGCGAACCGTCAGGTCGGCCTTCGAGCAGCCGGCGGCGACTAGGGCGAAAAGCGGAGCGGCGAACAGACCGAGCCGGCTGAAGAGGCGGGAAAACATAAGGAGAGATTTTCGGACGAGGGAAACTTCGTAAAAAGAATGCCATTTGCAAGCCCCCGAGTCTCCAGACAAGGCAAAGTACAAGCCCAGCGGATGGCTCGTCATGACTTACATTCACAAGACTCTGTACATTAATAGTTTATGTATTAAAATCGCATCAATTATCCTAATAACCACCCCCTCTCCCCCTTCTACCCCGATGGCTTGGGGTTGCACCAACCTTCCCGGGGGGCTAACCCAGCCGAAGGATGTCCTGGAAAAGCCCCCATCAACGCCCCCTGCCGGATTGGCATCGCGCTCCGGTCCTGATGGGCATCCTGAACATCACCCCGGACTCGTTTTCGGATGGCGGCAGGGTCGCTTCCCCGGGGGCCGCGGCCGAGCGGGCGGAACAGATGGTGGCCGAAGGGGCGGACATCCTAGACCTCGGGGCGGAGTCGACCCGCCCGGGAGCGGAGCCCGTCGACGCCGCGACGGAATTGAGCAGGTTGCTGCCGGCGATCGCGGCGCTGCGCCGCCGGTTGCCGGACATCCCCCTCTCGGTCGACACCTACAAGGCCGAGGTCGCCGCCGCCTGCATCGCCGCCGGCGCCGACGTGATCAACGATGTGGAGGGTGGCTCACATGAGGCCGACCCGACCGGCTCGCCGATGACGCGGACCTGTGCCCGGCTCGGGTGTCCGCTCATCCTCATGCATCGTCGAAAAGAGGCCGATTATAAGGACTTTTGGCCTGAAATCTTGGCGGACACGAACCACCTCATCCAACGGGCCCGCTCGGCTGGCATGCCGCCGGAACAGCTGTGGGTGGACCCCGGATTTGGTTTCGGCAAGACCCCGGCGCAGAACCTCCAGCTGGTGCGTAACCTCGAGAAATTCGCCTCGCTCGGCTACCCGGTGCTGCTGGGCACGAGCCGCAAGTCGACGCTCGGGCTCGTGCTGAACGAGACCGATGCCTTGGCCCGGCACGACGCGACTGCCACGACCTGCGTCTGGGGCCTCGCCCGGGGGGCGGCGATGGTTCGGGTGCACGACGTCGCGCGGATCAAGCCCTTCCTGACGGTGGCGAAAGC
>CAIRWP010000262.1 GCA_903882335.1 uncultured Opitutia bacterium
ATCCGGAGGGGTTCGCCCATCTCGAGAACGAGGATATCCCCGCCCTCCCCTTGGGTGGCGCTCTGCAGGACCAGCCCGACCGCCTCGGGGATGGTCATGAAGTATCGCTTCACGTCCGGGTGCGTCACGGTGACCGGTCCGCCTTCCGCAATCTGCTGGCGGAAGAGCGGGATGACCGAGCCGGAGGAGGCGAGCACGTTGCCGAAGCGGACCGCCACGAAGCGCGTGCGGTTGGCCGGGCGGGCCTGCAGTCCCTGGATGACGAGTTCGGAAAGGCGCTTCGACGCGCCCATCACGTTGGTGGGGTTGACGGCCTTATCGGAGGAGATGAGGACGAACTGCTCCACCCCGTGCTCGCTCGCGAGCCGCGCGAGGAGCGCAGTGCCGAGCACGTTGTTCTTGAGCGCCTCGCCGGGCTGCGACTCCATCAGGGGCACATGCTTATGCGCGGCGGCGTGGAGGACGAGCTCGGGGCGGAAACGCGTGAAGACCTCGCGGAGCCGCGCCTCGTCGGTGACGTCGCCCACGAGCGGCGTGATGAGGGCGCCGGCACCGGCGGCGACCAGGGCCTGCTCGGTCTGGTAGAGGAGGACCTCGCACTGGTCCAGGAGGAGCAGCCGGCCGGGGTTGCGCGCGGCGACCTGCCGGCAGATTTCCTGGCCGATGCTCCCGCCGGCGCCGGTGACAAGGACGGTGCGGCCGGCGATCAGCGAACCGATGGCCGCGTCATCGAGCTGCGCGGGCTGCCGTCCCAGCAGGTCCTCGACCGAGACGGGCCGCAGGTCGGTCGCGCGGACGCGCCCGCCGGCGAGGTCGGCCATCGACGGGACGACCCGCACGCGCAGGCCTTGGCGGGAGGCGATCGCGCTGATCTCACGGATCCGCTTGGCGCTGTTGCTCGGGAGCGCCAGGATCACCTCCGTCACGCCGAACTTGTCGACGAGCTGCGGGATGGCCTCGGGCGAACCGGCCACCGGCAGTCCGTGAATCGTGAGACCGTGCTTGGCGAGGTCGTCGTCAACGAAGCAGACGGGCTCGAGGCCGTGGCCGCGGCGGCTGCGCAGCTCCGCAACCAGCTGCTCACCCGAGCGGCCGGCGCCCACGACCACGAGGCGTTCGACGACGCCGGCGGGGGCTTCCTGCCCGGAGAAGCGTTCGCGCAGGGCGCGGATCGAGACGCGGAAGCCCACGAACAGGAGGAGGGAGAGGTTGAAGTCGACGAGCGTGACGCCGCGGGGCAGGGAAAAGGTCGCGGTCGCGGTGACGGCACCCGCCACCTCCGGCAAGAGGAGCATGAGCAAGGTCGCGGTCGCCAACGCCCCGGCCATGCGGAGCGCGGCGTGGAGGCGGAAGTAATAGAAGACCCCTCGGAACTGGCCGGCGAGGCCGAGGAGCAGGAACTTCAGCGGCACGACCCAAAGCAGGGCGGCCGGGCGCTGCGTCTGCAGGAAGGCCTCCACCTTCGCGGGTTCCGCGCCGACCACGTTCGCCCCGGTGAAGCGCAGCTCATAGGCGAACCACAGCGACCCGGCCGCGAGGGAGCCATAGACGACCAAGAAGAACAGCGCGCGCTGGGTCCAGCTGACGGACGAAGGGGCAGGCGACGGGGTCATCGGGGGAACGCCAGCGTGAGGGTTCGGACCGATTATTCAACGAGGATACGGAACCCCAAGATACGGCTCTTCTCCCGCTTCGGGACGGATTTGGCCGGGAAACCTGGTTCGGCGAGCCAACCCACGCTCCCCCCGGCGATCATGGCCTCGTCAGCCTTGGGGTCCGCCGCGGTCCACTCCTCGACGTTGCCGAGCAGGTCATGGAAGCCGGCGGCGTTCGGCTGGCTCGTCGCAACCGCGTGCGTGTTCAGGCCGTCGCCGTTGCCGAAGGTCCAGGCCTGCTGGGCGGAGGGCGCCCGGGAAACATCGCCCGCGGCGCGGGCCAGCTCCGCGACCGTCGGCAGGCGGACCTTTGCGCCGAGCGCCCAGCCCAGGAGCCGGCAGAATTTCTCCGCTTCCGGATGAGAGACGGAATCGACTGGATGCCCCTCGCGCTGCTGCGCGCTCGGATTGGCGCCTACCAAGGCGGCGTACAGCCCCTGCGAGACCTCGCGGTTGAGCAGGCGTAAGGCCAACGCTCCGGGGAGCGGCGTCAGCTGGCGGTCGATCGTCGGCAGGAGGGCGGTCAGGGTGGACTGACGTTCGACGATGAAGTCGACCTCCTGACGGAGCGGTTCGTTCGGCGGGAAGATGCCCGGGTAGGCTTCGTTCAGACGCCGCAACTCCGACCCGGCGGCGACCGCCTGACCCAAGGCCTCGACAACCTGGCGGGCCGCGAGCTGCCGCCGCATCGTCGCGACCTGCTGCTCGACCGCGACCACCTGCGGGTGCGCCTGGGCGAGGTGGCCGCGGCGCGTCAGTTCACGGTCGCGCGAGCGATCGGCCAACGCGGAGCGCGGATGGCGCGTGAGCAGTTCCTGGAAACGCGCGACCGCCTGGGCCCACACCGGGACGGCCTGCTCCCACCGACCCGACTGCTCCAGCGCGGAGGCTTGGCGGACCAGGTCGTCGACGGCCGCGGAATCGGGGAAGGAACGCGCCGTGTCCCGCAGGACGGACAATTGGTCTTCGCGGTCGAATTCCGTCGCCCGCACGTCGCGGTAGTGCGCGAGGAAGGCCCGCTCGACCTCCAGAGATTCCTCGAACTTGGCGGCGGCGGCTTCATGGCGACCTTCCGCGACAAGCTTCTTGCCCTCGGTTTCGAGGTCGCGCGTGCGTCGCCAGACGGGTTCGGATTCCAGGCGACGAAGCCGGGTGTCGAGCCGGGCCACGCGCCCCGGCTCGGCCAGGCCCGAGTAGACCCACTGCTCGGAAATCTCCTTCTCCAAGGCCTGGGCGCGCTTGATCCCTTCGGTCGCCCGGAGCGGATCGGTCTTAGCCAGCTCGAGGGCGGCAGCCTCGGCCCGGTCGGATTCGCCGCGTAGCTTCTCAGCCCTGAGGGTGTGGTAACGGCGCCTCAGGTTATCCAGGCGGCCGTTATCCTTACCGAGCGCGCCGCGGGCCGTGATGTAATCCTCCTGGGCCTGCAGGGCGGAAGCCAGCAATTGGATGTCGGCTTCGGTCAACTGGGCTCGCGCCAGCCGGACCTCCTCGAAGGCCGCCTCCTGCTTGACGGACAGCAGCCGCAGTTGCTCCATCTCCTCCGGGGTCAGGTTCGCCCGCAAAGCCCCGCCGCCGGTCAGGCGCTTGGACTGGGTGACGAGGTAGAGACCGCCCACGGCCAGGACGAGGGCGCCACCGATCGCCAAGGGTAACCGCCAGTGCCGCCAAACACCCCTCCCCTCCGCACCCCGCGGGACGGGCCGGGCGGGGATATAATCAGGAGGGGGCTGGTGCGGTCCGTTGGACATGGGTGGCCGCGAACTTTGTCGCTGGCAGTTTGTAGGCTTTAATTGTTTCCTACGCTGGTTCATCAAAGGAAACGCTTCAACCTTGGAAATACCTCCCTTCCAGCGCATCGCCGTCGTCGGCGCCGGCCTCATCGGCGGTTCCGTCCTGCTGGCCGGAGCCCGTCGCGGCCTAGCCGCCGAGTTCAGCTGCTGGTCGCGTTCGGAGACTTCGCGCCGCCTGTTGGCCGACCTGCAGGTCGCCACGGTGCATGCGCGGGTCGAGGATTGCGTCCGCGGGGCCGACCTGGTCGTGGTCGCCACCCCGGTCGACCGCATCGAGGAGACCTTCGCCGCGATCGCGCCGGCCCTCGCGCCCGGGGCGCTCGTCACCGACGCCGGCAGCGTCAAGGTGGCCATCCTCCGCGCCGCCGCCCGGCTCCCCGCGTCCGTCACCTTCGTCGGGGCCCACCCGATGGCAGGCTCCGAAAAAGCCGGGGCCGCGCACGCCTCGGCGGAACTTTACGCCGGGCGGGCCTGCTTCATCACGCCCACGGGCGCCGAGCCGCGCGCCGCGGTCGACCGGGTCACGGCCTTCTGGCGAGGCTTGGGTTGCCGGACGAGCGAGTGCACCGCCGAACACCACGATGAGATCGTGGCGGCGATCAGCCATGTGCCGCATGCCGCCGCTTCCGCCCTCATGCTGGCGGTGAGCGACCAACCGGGCTTCCGCGTGGACGCGGCCGGGTCGGGCCTGCGCGACGCCACCCGGATCGCCGCCGGCGAAGAGAACCTCTGGCTGGGCATCCTGCTTGCCAACGCCCCGCACGTCGTCGCCGGCCTGCGCTCGGTCGAGGCGCGCGTCGCCGAGCTCCGCGGCGCGGTGGAGCGCGGCGACGCGGCCGCCGTGAACCGCCTGCTGGCGGAAGCCCGCGTCGCCCGCCAATCGCTGGACCGTCCCGCATGACCCCGACCTTGACCATCCGGCCCTTCCGGACGCCGGCGCGCGGCGTGGCCCGCGTCCCGGGTTCGAAGAGCCTCACGAACCGCGCCCTCATCTTCGCCGCGCTCGCCGAGGGCGAGACGCGCTTCACCGGCGCCCTCTTCAGCCGCGACACGCGCATCCTCATCGCCGCGCTGCGCGAGCTAGGCTTCGCCGTCGAGGCCGACGAGGCCGCCCGCACCATCCGCATCGAAGGCCAGGGCGGACGGATCCCGCGCCGCACCGCCACGCTGCATGTCGGCAACGCGGGGACGGCCGCGCGTTTCCTCACCGCGTTCGTCGCGTTGGCGCCGGAAGGCGTCTACCACCTCGACGGTGACGAGGCCATGCGGGCGCGCCCGATGGCCGGCCTGCTCGCCGCGCTCGC
>CAIRWP010000263.1 GCA_903882335.1 uncultured Opitutia bacterium
CGGAAAAAGCCCGCCTGGGCGCGGCGACCTTCAACCCGCTGGTGCAGCGCTGGCTCGCACGGCCCCGCCTCAAGGAGCTGATCGCGGAATGGAACTCGCTCGAGCAGGCCTGGCCCGAACGTAGCGAGCAGGAACGCGACGCGCAATTGCCGCATATCCGCGCGATGTGGACCGAGGCGATGACGGAGCTCGCGGCGGAGTTGGCCGCCGCCGGGCACCCCACCACCCTGCCCGCGCCTAGGTAGGCCAGACCGCGCGGACGGCGAAGTCCGCCAGCCGCGGCTGAAGCCCGACCAGATCCGCGCGCACGCGGTCAAAACCGCCGTGTCGCTCGCCCGTGGACTCGTCCATATAGAGGTCGCGACGCACCTCGACCATGATCGCCTGGCAACGGGCGTCCGCGCCGAAGCAGGCGTTCGGGACGAAGGCGCCGGTGAACGGCGCATCCACGGCGACCTCGTAACCTCGGGCGCGGAAGAAACCCGCGAGGAGGTCCCGGAGCTCAGGACACGTGTGGAAGGCGTCGGTGCCCAGCCCGATCTCCGGCCGCCCGGCGGCCACCTCCGTCGGCAACGGGCCCAGCGGGTAGCTATGCGCGTCGAGCACCAGGCAGCGCCCCTGGGTCGCCAGCCGCTCCCCCGCGAGCCGGTCGGCGGCCGCATGATGCGGCACGTAATAACTTTCCAATAACGCCGCGCGGCGGGCCGCCGACAGGTCACGCAGCGGCCGTCCCTCGGTCGTGCGCACGTAGGTCGCGCCCATGCCGACGCGGGCGCACGGTTCGCGGGCGTCGTCCGCGAAACGCTCCACGTCGACGACCAGGCGCGAGACCTTCGCCGCGAGGACCGCCCCCGGCCAGCGCTCGGCCCCGAAGAGCGCATCGGTGTGCGCATCGACCAACCGCCGACCCTCCGCGGCGAGTTCCCCGTCGCTCAGGAGGAAATCCTCCCGGTCGGCGGCGGGAATCAGACTGGAAGCGTGCGGGAGATGCAGGATCAAGGGGGACATAGCGCCCAGTCTACCCGCCCGGACCCGCAAGTCATTGGTGCGGAGTGTCATAAAATGAATAAACTCCGGCGAAACCTTCCGACCCCGCGGGGGTTTCATCAGCGAACCCAAACCCAATCACACTCATGAAACTCAAGTTCCCCCTCCTCCTGGCCCTGATCACCACGGCCGGTCTCATCGCGGCCGACGCCCCCGCCGGCGGCGAAGCCAAGAAGCCCGACGCCCCGAAGGGCGAAGGCAAGGGCAAGGGCGAAGGCAAAGGCAAAGGCGGTTTCCAGATCCCCGGCGTGTCCCCTGAGGACATGAAGAAGCTCGGCGACGCCCGCAAGGCCGCCATGGAAGACCCGGAGATCAAGAAGCTCGCCGAAGCCGCCGCCGCCGCCCGCGCCAAGGGTGCGGAAGCCAAGGATGACGACGCCAAGAAGGCCGCCCGCGAAGAAGGCGCCAAGGCCTACAAGGCCCTGAACGAAGCCGTCAACGCCGCCATCGTGAAGGCCCACCCCGAGCTCGCCGAAGTCGCCAAGAAGGCTCAGGAAGCCATGGCCAACCGCGCCAAGGGCGGCAAGGGCGGCGAAGGCAAGGGCAAGCCGGAAGGCAAGCCCGAGGCCAAGCCGGAAGCCAAGTAATCCTCGGATTACAGGCCCGAAGACAGACCCCGGTTCGCCGGGGTCTTTTTTTTGGCCGGCGAGGTCGAACTTCGGACGGTCCATGGGGTTAGAATTCACAGAAGATGAAGACCTCCTGCCTCGCCCTGCTGCTGATCACCGGCTCGCTGCTCGCCGCGGAGCCCGCCACCAAGCCCGGAACGGACCGGCCGGCGCCCAACCGCGCGATCCTCGAGAAACTCATTCCGGACGTGGACGGCGTCAGCCAGGAGCAGATGACGAAGTTCCGCGCGGCCTCCCCGCGGGCCCAGCAGGACCCCGCCGTGGTCGCGGCCAAGGCCAAGCTGGCCGAACTGCGCCAGCGGGCCGAATTCGCCGGGGCGGAGGAGAAGCGGGAGATGCGCGGCGAATTCGAAGGCGTGACCCAGCTCAACCGCGACGCCCTGATGGCCGCCTACGCCAAGGCGGATCCTACCCTCGCGAAGGAGACGGTCGCGAAAGTCATCGAGGCCTTCGAGGACAAGGCCCGCGCCCGCCTGAAGGAAGCGGCGGTCAAGGAAGCCAAGGCGGCGGCCACGCCGGCGAAGCCGTTCCCTTTCGGCGACGAAGCGAAGACGACGGCGGCGGCCACGCCCGCGGTCAAAAGCGCTGAGGCCAGGCGACCCGCCCAACCCAACCTCTCCGTCCTGCTGGCCGACGTCGAAGGCGTCAGCGCCGAGGACATGGCCAAGTACCGCGTCGCCGCGCTGAAGTCCTTCCGCGACCCGGAGGTCGTCGTGGCCCGCGAGAAACTCAAGAAGATGGGCGCCAACACCCAGTTCCTCTCCGGCAAGGAGAAGGCCGATATGAAGGAGGAGTTCGAAGCCCTCACCGCCAAGATCCGCGAGACCACCCGCGCGGCCATCGCCAAGGCCGATCCGAGCCTGAGCGCCGAGGTCATCGCCAAGATCAGCGAGGTCGTCGAGGCGCGCATGCGGCCGACCGCCCGCTGAGTCGCAACTTCAGCCCCTCTCCGGGGTTGCACCTATCGACCCATGAAAACCGCCTTTCTCTTCCTCCTCACCGCCACCCTTGCGCTGCCGGCCGCCGACAGCCCTGAGACCAAGCCGGGCAAGCCCGCGAAGGCCGGTCGCGCCGCGCTCGTGCCCGACATCGAGGGCGTCGCGAAGGAGGATATGGCCAAGTTCCGCGCCGCCTTCGCCAAGGCCCAGCAGGACGAGGCCGTCAAGGCCGCCCGCGAGAAGCAGCTCGAGAAGCGCAAGAGCATGGAATTCGCCACCGCCGCCGAGAAGAAGGACGCCCGCACCGAAATGGAGGCCCTGGCCGACGATGTCCGCAAGGCGCTCCGCGCCGTGATCGCGAAGACCGAACCTTCCCTCTCCCAGGAAACCATCGAGAAGATCACCGATGCGATGGAGGATAAACTGAAGGAGAAGGCCAAGGAAGCCGGCGCCGGCAAGAAAGGGGCCGACGCCAAGACGCCGGCCAAGCCCTTCCCCTTTGGCGACAAGGCGAAGACCGAGGAGAAGAAGCCCGCGGCCGCGCCCGCCGCCAAGTAAGCGACCTGGTTCGCCGACCACGAAGCCCCGGACCTCCGGGGC
>CAIRWP010000264.1 GCA_903882335.1 uncultured Opitutia bacterium
CCAACGCCTGCTTCGGCCGCGACCCGCGCCTTTGGTCGGTGATGATCGAAGTGCGCCGCGACCTGTACATGGATGAAGCCACGGGCGAACACCACGCGGGCTTCGCACGCACTCGAGCGGTGCTGACGGAATTCCGCGCGGAGCTGCTCCGGCTGGCGGTTACTTGACGCCGCCGGCGGCTTCGCGGGCGGATTTCTCCACCTCTTTGCGGAGCAGTCCGATCGCTTCCTTCCACATCGCTTCCATCCTAGGCACGTCGGCCGCCTTGGCTTCGTCGTCCCGCGTCTTCCAGGCTTCTTCGAGCTCTTTCCACTCCGCGACGAGGGCTTTCACTCTTGGCTGCGCGTTCCATTGCTTGACCGCGTCGTCGAAGACCGCCGAGTTCATCTGGTTCATCTCCTGCACTTCCCCGACGCCCATGCGGACGATGCTGTCGCGTCGGACGTTCGGAGACCGTGCGTCGGCAGAGATATCCGACTTATCGTCCACCGTAAGCCCTTGGAGGCTCCGCGGCTTGCCGATGGCACCTTTGGCCGCCGATTTACCGGCCTCGCCGCGGCCGACGCTGGCGCGTCCGGACGGCTTGGTCCCCGCGTCCGGTCCGGAGAAGAGCCAGGCCAGCGCGATACAGATCGACGCCAGCAAGAGGAAGCCGCTCAGGAGCGGGCGGCGGGCGAGGGCGACGAGCATGGAAGGGGTGCCCGGCGCGCGGGCCGACTTATTCAAAAGTCACCGGCGCGGCGGGCGCCGGGGCCGCGGGGGCGGCTCCGGGGGTCGTCACGACTCCCGGGACGGTGATGGCTCCGCCGGTGACCGTGATGGTCGGCTGGTTCGAGGCGGACGCACCGGAGGCGGCCTGCTTGAGCATGCCGAGGCCGCGACTGCGGATCGTCGAGAGTTCGTCCATGATGGCCTGCTTCTGGTCGTCGCTGGCCGAGCGGTACTGGGTCTCCAGCTCGCGCATGCGCCCGAAGTTGCTGCGGAAATCTTCGTTGGCCATGGCCGCGCGGAAGGCGTCGCTGATCTTCTGGCGGTCGCCGCCGAACATGTCGTCGACCGCTTTCTTGCCGTCATCGCGCCAGGTGGCGAACTTCGCGTCAAGTTCGGCGACGGGCTTGGACTGCTTCACGAGGTCCTTCTCTTCGACTTCGGTGCCGACGTCGTCCTTGCGGCTGAGATTGAGCGCCTTGACGGGGCGGGGCTTGCCCGTCTCGGTCGTGAGCTTGGACACCGGCGAGCTGGTGCGCTTGGCGGTGCTCTTCACCACCTGGCCTTCGTCGCCTTGGGTCCACTGGTAGGCGGCATAGGCGCCATAGCCGAGCACGGCCAGACCGAGGATCGCGTAGAGAGGGTTCTTGTTCATGGGAGTGGGTTACCAGATATAACTCCGGAGAGAAGGCGAAGTTGCCGAGGGTGCTCAGGCTTTGGGCCCGCTTTCGGCCTGATTTTTGACATGTTCCAGCACCCGACGCTGGACGCTGTGGACGATTTCCTTGGTCCACAGGTTCCAATAGGTGGCCGGGGCGAGGTTCAGGAGGTAATGGCTTTCGCCGATGACCCGGGTGCGGCCGTCGGGCAAGGCCTCGAGCTTGAAGCCGCCGTCGAGGCTCGCGTAGGCGCTGTGGAGGTGGGCGGTGTCGATGGTCTGGCCGAAGAAGCCCAGCTCGCGCATCGCCGGCGGGGTCGAGAGCACCTTGAAGCGGAGCTCCTGGCCGGGCTTCCAGACGGTCACGATCTCCGGCATGTCGCCGGTGCTCATCTTGCAGACGCGCGCGGCGCCGACGCCTTCGCCGTCGGTCGCGGTACCCGTGGGGTGGGCGACGCCGTAACGGAAGAGCAGGTTGTGGGTCGGCGGAAGGTTTTGGATGGAATGCAGTTCGGCCCAGACGCGCGCGGCCGGCGCGTCGATGATGATCTCGCTCGTCGCGGTGTCCTCAAGCGGGGCGGGCGGATTCCAGCCTTCGAGGCCGACGATCGCCACGATCGCGAGCCAGGCGGCGGACTGCAGCCTGCCGTCCGTGGTCTTGTTCCGAGTGAGGAAATAGCCGGCGACGGCTCCGAGGAAAGCCAGGCCGGCGCCGAAGGGCGCCGCCATGACGACGCAGACGATGCCTTCCATGAGCAGCCCGCCCAGGATCAGGATGACCGCGCCGATGAGCGTCATCGCCGCGGCGACGGCCTGACCGAAGGTGCCGC
Source organism: uncultured Opitutia bacterium (assembly GCA_903882335.1). Taxonomy (GTDB): domain Bacteria; phylum Verrucomicrobiota; class Verrucomicrobiia; order Opitutales; family UBA953; genus UBA953. The sequence goes on from CAIRWP010000264.1 coordinate 2,197, forward strand.
CGGCGCGCCGGAGGATCACGCCGCTGCTCACGCCGGAGGCGAAAGGAATGCCCGCGAAGATCGCGAAGCCGAAGTAGCCGCCGGTCTGCTTGAGACCGAGGGGGATCTGGCCGAGTTTTTCCAAGTATTCGTATCCGGCGAGCAGGCCGAAGCAGGCCAGCACCGCTAGCAGGAAAGGAATGACGAACCTCCCGGCGACCGCGGTCGGCGCCGAGGACGCGCGTTCTTCGTCTTCGCCGCTGGCGGCGAGCCAGAGCGCGAGGCCGGCGCCGGCGAAGGGGATATGGATGAGCACGGCGATCAACCGGGGCAGCCTCCATCCGAGGATGGCCGCCCGGCGGGCGGCGACAGTGGAGGCGAGGATGGCCAGGCCAACGGCGACTCCGACGAGCAGGGTGAAGTACAGCAACCCGTATGCCTCCGAGGCCGGGGCCGGGATCAGCGCGGTGCCCTTAGGGTCGAGCGGCAGCACCCGGAAGATGAGCACCGCATGGGCGAAAGCCCAGGTCGGCAGCATCAGGAGGAGCGTCTGGAGGCGGCTGGGCTTCATGAGGAGAGCTGGGAAAGTGACCGCCGCGGCTGCGGTCTGATGATGTTCAAAAGACTGTCAGCCTTTACGTCGGTCGGAAGGCCGAACTTGCGACCGCGGCTGACATTAGGCCCGCCCAAGGCCGCCAAAAGCGGTCCTGCTCAGGAAAACAGCAGCCGAAGCCACGTTTTCGAGTAGGGCAGGGCCATGTGGTCGAGCCGGGCGGCGAGAAACGCAGCCTCGATTTCTGCTTCGGGATGCCCGTCGAGCAACTTGGCACCTTCGAGCTCGCGGCGGCCGCGACGGGCGGCGTCCTGCACATGCGTGTGCTTCAGCAGGTGGCCGATGGCGATGGCGATCGCGACGAGCGCGAAGCCGATCACCGCCCAAGGCCGGCCCTTGCTAGCGATGAGCAGGAGGGGCAGCAGGATCGGCCAGGCGTTACCCCAGAGGATCATGAAGGAATCCCACGAGGCGAGGCCGCCAAGCTTGCGGTCGCGATGTTGGAGCGCGTGTCCCGCGAGGCGCGCCGCCCGGGCCACGTCGAAGAGCCGCTTGCCGGAGTAGACGCCGCTGGAAAGTTTGATGGCGGGTTCGAACGCCGAATAGAAATCGGTGACCGCGAGCGTGCTCTCGTCGACATCGACCTGCGGGACCTCGCCGCGGAGGAGCACGATGCGGGCGGCTTGGGCGCCGGAAACCCCGCGGACGAGCAGGATGCGACCATACTTCTTCTCGAGGCTCCGCACGCGGCGCCAGGCGAACCACGGCAGCCCGAGGGCGAAGAGGCCGGCCAAGGCGAAGAGCAGGAGGATCTTGAATTCGGGGTTCATGGCCGACCCTGACCGTGCGGATTCCGAGGTTTCCATCAAGGACTACCTAGGTTCCGGCCGTATAAGGGGGATAAGTCGGCATGGTTTCGCCGGGGGAGACGCGGCGCTTCGTTGACCCGCGGGCTCTCCTCCGATTGGCTGGCCGACGATGAATCCCGATCTCGTCAGAAACTACCTGACCGGCCTCCAGGATCGCCTGTGCGCGACCTTTGAGGAAGTGGATGGCCAGGCCAAGTTCATCACCGATGAGTGGCAGCGCGCCGAAGGCGGCGGCGGCCGCACGCGTGTCATCGCCGGGGGCGCAGTCATCGAGAAGGGCGGGGTGGCTTTCTCGGACGTCCGCGGCCATGCCTTGCCTCCTTCCGCCACGCTCGCCCGTCCGGAACTCGCCGGCAAAGGCTTCCGCGCCATGGGCGTCTCGGTCGTCCAGCATCCGCTCAATCCCTATTGCCCGACGTCGCACATGAACGTGCGCTTCTTCTGCACCGACGGACCGGATCCGGTCTGGTGGTTCGGCGGCGGCTTCGACCTGACGCCTTACTACGGCTTCGATGAAGACGCGGCTTCCTGGCACCGCGCCGCGCGCGAAGCCACGGGCGCGCACCATCCGAAGTTCAAGGCTTGGTGCGACGACTACTTCCTGCTCAAGCACCGCCAGGAGCAGCGCGGGGTCGGCGGCGTGTTCTTCGATGACTTCACCGAGGGCGGCTTCGAGCCGGCCTTCGCGATGATGCAGAAGGTCGGCGAC
>CAIRWP010000265.1 GCA_903882335.1 uncultured Opitutia bacterium
CCGACGGTCACCCGCTGACCGATCACGGCAGGCATCGCGTCCGCCACGTGGACCACCGCCCCGTCCTGGATGTTGGAGCCGTCGCCCACCTCGATGGCGGCGATGTCGCCCCGGAGCACTGCGCAGGGCCAGATGCTGGCCGCGGCGCCCACGGTGACGTTGCCGATCACGACCGAGCGGGGGTGGACGTAGGCCGTCGCGTGGATCCGGGGGCCTCGCAGGAGATTACGGGTCAGTTCCTGGGACAAAGCTTTGTCCGGGTCGGGCAGGTCGCCGGCGGCGTGGAACGGGTTCATGGCCCCCAAGATGGGCTGGGGCACCCCGGACGGGAAAGAAATAAGCAGGGAAAACGCGAAAAGCCTCGGTTTACCCCCGGTACACCCCCCGGAAGACCCCCCAGGGAGGTGATTTCAGCCGAACCCCTAAAATCCCCTTGCAAACCCCCCTGCCCTCCCTTTGCTCCGACCTTCCGACAGCCATGAAGGCCACATTTATCACCTCCGGTCGCCAGTTCACCGTCAAGCAAGGCGACATCCTCATCGTCAACCAGTACCCTGGTAAGAACGAAGGGGACAAACTCACCTTTGACCAGGTCCTCCTCGTGGGCGAAGGCGCCGATGCGAAGATCGGTACTCCCACCGTGGCCGGCGCCAAGGTGACCGCCACCATCCTCGAGAACAAGCGCGGCGAGAAGATCGACATCTTCAAGCACCGCCGCCGCAAGGGCTACTACCGCCGTCGCGGCCACCGCCAGGAGCTGTCCGTCATCAAGGTCGACTCCATCTCCGGTTAATCCCCCCTTAACGCACCACCACCATGGCAACTAAGAAAGGCGGCGGGACTTCCTCCAACGGCCGCGACTCCACCTCCAAGCGCCTCGGCGTGAAGCTTTACGGCGGCGAATTCGCCACCGCCGGTTCCATCATCATCCGCCAGCGCGGCACCGTGATGCGCCCGGGTCGCAACGTCGGCATGGGCCGCGACCACACCCTCTTCGCCAAGGCCGACGGCCTCGTCAAGTGGGACGCCGAGCACCGCAAGGTCGAGATCGTCCCGACGACCTCCGCCGCCTGCGCGCTCTGAGCGACGCTTCCAGCCCACGAAAAGCCGGCCGACCAGCCGGCTTTTTTGTGCCCGGCTAGGCGGAGGGGGCGCGCAACCGCTCCAGCTCGGATCGGAATAGCGACCGGGTCGAGGTGGCGTAAACGGGATCGCGCACGACGTAATCACAGACGCGCTCGAGCGCTTCCGGCGGGCCGCCACAGTTCCTGAGCTCGACGGCGAGCAGTTGCAGATTCTCGAGGGAACGCAGCACCGGGTCGGCTTCCGTCTCCTCCTGGAAACGGTATTCGGGATCTTCGGCCGACTCCGGGGAGAGGATGAAGGAGGTCGCGAGGTTCATCGGGGGATATCACCAGCCTAAGGCTTACCCCCGGACCGCAATCCTGAGACTTGTGAAGATTACCCGACGGCGAAGCGGCGAACCGGTGACGCCTCAGGCGTCGTCGAC
>CAIRWP010000266.1 GCA_903882335.1 uncultured Opitutia bacterium
ATCTCGACGCGATAAAGAAGGGCCAAGGATTCGAGCACGCAGCGCGCGATCTCGCCGTGCGTCTTCGGGACGGGCTGCTTGGTCTCGCGACAGAAGGCTTGGACCTTGGCGACCATGTCGCCGCGCTTGGCGAAGCGGACATCATCGGGACGGATGAACGAACGGAGCGACGGCGCCTTGAGCGCGAGCTTCACGATTTCGGCGTAGTCGGAGACCTCGCCTTTCTCCATCCACTCCCGTCGGCACTCCTGGAGCACCCAGAGTCCGACGAGGTTCTTCAAGAAGCGGGACGTGCCGCTGAAGCCGACTTCGTTCGTATACTTGGCCTTACGGACGGTCTCGTTGACGAGCGGCTTGGGCAGTTCAAGGCCGAGGAGCGACCAGGTGCCGGAAGAAAGGTAGGCCCAGTCATCGCCCGGGGTGGCGGGGACCGCCGCGACGGCCGCGGCGGTGTCGTGGGCGCAGGTCGTGACGACCTCGGTCTTACCGAGACCAGTCTCCTTGGCGAGATAGGGTAGCATCTTGCCGAGCTTCACTCCAGGCGCGACGGGCTTCGGGAAGATGTGCTTCGGGATGCCGAGCTTCTTCAACACGGGCCAGGCCCAATCGCGCTTACGCGTGTCCCAGCACTGGCTGCCCGAGATCAGGGTCTCTTCGGCGCGGGCCTTGCCGGTGAGGAGCCAGGTGATGTAGTCGCCGATGAGCAGGAACTTGTCGGCGAACTTGAGTATCTCGGGGCGATTCTCCGCGTCGTCGAACAACTGGTAGAGCGTGTTGATTGAAATCGAGGCGATGCCGGTGCCTTCGAAGATCTCCTTCTGGGAGAAACGACGCATGGCCAGCTCGTAGGCCTTGAAGCTGCGCTCGTCACGGTAGGTGAACGGGAGGGAAAGCAGCGGGCCATCGCCCTTGAGGAGCACGTAGTCGACGCCCCAGGAATCGCAGGCGACCGACTTGATCGGGCCGAGCTTGGCGCCCTTGGCGAGGCCGATGCGGATCTCACGGAAGATGCGGATGATGTCCCAGCGCAGGGTACCGTTGGCGGTGATCGCGCCGTTCGAGAAGCGATGCACCTCCTTCATGGTGAACTTGCCGGCCTTGAGCTGGCCGAGGATGACGCGACCGGATTCGGCGCCGAGGTCGATGGCGAGGTAGTTGGACATGGTCAGAAGGGGGAGGGGAGGGGTGAAAAGGTTCACATTCCGAGCACCTTCTGCCGGTAATGTTCGTCGGGACGTCCGGCGATACGTTCACACTGAGCGGCAGTCAGGAAGACCGGTCCGCCCATGGCGGCGGCACCGACGAAGATCTCGGCGGCTTTCTCGGCCATGAGCAGGGAGCCGAGCACGGCCTTGGGCGAAGGGCCGACGGCGATGATACCGTGGTTCTGCAGGAGGATGACCTTCGGGTCCCGACCCGTCCGGCGGACGAAGGCGACGACCTCGCGGCGGATGGCCTGGGAAAGTTCGAGACCCGGTTCGGCGTAAGGGACGAACACGGACTCCACGCCGCACATGACGATCTCGTCGGGGCAGGCGCGTCGCTCGGCGAACTCCCGCGCCCGCGGCGAGCAGAGGATCTGGTTCACCGCGATCGCGTGGACATGGCCGACGCACGCGACGCCGGGCAGGGTGAGCAGGTAGGCGTGGAAGAGGGCCTCGATCGAAGGCTTGCGTTCCGCCGTATCGACCCGGGCGGCGAGCAAGGTCGCGTCGACATCCGCATCGGTCGCGCCGCGGGCCTCGAGCAAAGGGAGGAGATGATCGAAGCGACAGGTCGTCAGCTCGGTCGGACGGAGCGTGGCCAGGCTCGAGCCGGAGGCCTTGACGACGAACGTGTCGGCATCGAGCCGCAGCGAGGTATTGCCTTCGCCGAGGATCGTCAGGCGCAAGCGCTCGCCGCCCAGGGCGTGGGAGAGGTCGAGTAACGACTGAACGGCGTCGGTGGGCATGGACTCGGAAAAACTCCGGGGCCCAGGGTCAGGCCGTCAGGACGTGGTCCGCGGCCATCTTCACCTTGGCCTTGACGACGTCGGCGGCCGCGGCGTCCGTCACGAGGAACAAGGCGCTGACGTCGCGCGTCACGGCGCAGGGACCGCCGCGACCGAGTTTCACCTTGTTCATGCAGATCAGGACCTCGTCACTGCGCCGGATGACTTCGCGCTGCTGGTGCGAGATGTCGCGCTGCGAATTCCACAGACCGTTCTCGTCGATACCTTCGGCGCCGAGCAGCGCCACGTCGAAATTCCAGCGGGCGACTTCCTCGAGGGTGCGGTCGCCGGCGACCATGGCGTGACGCGTGAGGAAGAGGCCGCCTGGGATGTAGACCTCGACGCCGGGCAGGCAGGAGATGAGCTGCGCGGTGGGCAGGCAGGTCGTGACGATCTGCAGGTCGGCGACCCCGGCGGAGGCGATGGCTTCGGCGGCGAAGAAGATCGTCGAACCCGAGTCCAGGTAGACGGTCATGCCGGGCTTGACGCGCGAGGCGGCCAGGTTGCCGATCTTACGCTTGGCCTCGGCGTCCTCGACCTTGCGGTCGTCGAGCGGCGGGAAGTTGCGATTGAAATCCGACAGCGCGCCACCGTGCGTGCGGGTGATGCGCCGCTGGCTTTCCAACTCGGTCAGGTCGCGACGGGCGGTAGCCTCGGAGACGTTGAACTGCTTGCAGATTTCCAGGACGGGCACGTAGCCGACTTTGCTGAGGAGTTTGGCGATGGCCTCGCGACGAGCCTCGATGATATGGCGAGCGACTTTCATAAAGGTGGCTTTTTAATGCCCGTATGCGGTCATGCGAGCGTAAACCGATAGTTTAACCTTTTCTGCGTCCTTGTGTATTTCGCACAATATACATTATGTCTAGTTGTAACTAATCCAATTATTACAGGGGTTAGATAGCTGTTAATCGTATTAACTTGGGGTCTTTCGGAGGTCGTTTTAGACGATGCCCTGCATCGTCATGACCCTGACCAAACGAATCCCCGCGCAGATTTCCCTGCTTTTGGTTCTCCTGACCGCGCTTATTTCAGGCTGCGCCTCGGCGCCTTCGGGGGTTCCGACCAAACTTCCCGTCGCGGAGCATGCCCCGGTAGGTTTGCGGATCGAACAAGGGGCCGACTCGCTGGGCTCGGAAGCCCGTAAGGTGCCCGTGCAAGCTTTGATCCTCCATCACACAGGCGGCAACCTGGCCGGCTCCTACGAAGTGCTTCAAGGTCGCAAGTCGAGCCATCGCGTCGGCATCCATTACCTGGTCACCGATGAAAACCCTCCGCGCGTCATCGCCATGGTGCCCGAGTCCAAGGTGGCCTACCATGCCGGCAAGAGCGGCTGGCGACAGTTCGACGGACTCAACCAGCCGTCGATCGGCATCGAGATCATCAACCTCGATGGCAACATCCATCCTTATCCCGCCGCCCAGCAGGAGCTGGTCGCGAAGCTCTGCGCCGATATCCTCCGGCGTCACCCGTCCATCCTGCCGACCGAAGTGTTGGCCCATTCGGACATCGCCATCGGTCGCAAGATTGATCCGGGCCTGCTTTTTCCTTGGGCGGATTTCGCCGCCCGTGGGATCGGCGCCTGGCCGCTCCAGGCGGACGTCGAAGCTTTCCTGAAAACCTCCGCCAAGGTCGATGCGGCCGAGGTGCGTCGGTTGCTCCTGACCTATGGTTACGCCGTCGAGTCTGGTGATGCCGGACTGAAGCTGGCGCTCGAGGCTTTCCAACGCCACTTCCGCGGCAAGAAGGTCGACGGCCTCGCGGACGCCGAGACAGTCGCCATCCTGCGTGCCCTGGTGAAGCGTTACCGGGTCGGTCCGACCGTACCCTCCCCTGCCCTGGCGGCCCCGGCGAAGACGCGCCCGGCCAAGAACGCCAAGCTCAAACCTTGAGCTGGTAACCGGTCCGACGGAGCAGCTTGTTCGCGAACCCGCGGAGGAGATCGCGCTCGGGGTAACGCAGGAAGTCAAGGTAGACGGCGTAGGCGACCATGGCCAGGCTCCCGCCGACGAACATCGCCAAGCCGAGGTTGAGCTTCTCCGGCAGGTGTTCGTGGCCCAGCAGACGGATCCAGGCGGTGGTCTGGTAGGCGATGACGCCGAGCAGGAAGGAGCCGATGAGCACCTGGAGCGCCGGCTTGACCATCGGCTCGGTGAGGAACTCCGGGGCGAGGCGCTTGAGGTAGTGGCGCAGCACCAGGTATTGCCAGACGGTCGAGACGGCGTTGGCGATCGCCAGACCCTCGACGCCATACCCGAGCATGACGGCGGCGACGGAGCCCACGAAGTTCACGGCGAGCGCATGCAAGGCCGCGATGAGCGTCACGCGGGTCTGCCCGGCCACGTTGAGGGCGCGCGTGGCGAGCGAGATCATCGCGTAGAACGGCATGGCGAACGCGAAGAGGACAAGCAGGCGGCTGGTGGCCGCGCAGTGCTCGGGCGTGAACTTGCCAAGTTCGAACAGCAGCTGGACGATCGGGCCGGAAAGCACGGCGAGGCCGAAGGCCGCGCCTACGTTCACGGCGAGGATCAGCCGCAGGCCGCGGGCGTAGTTGCGCGCCAGCGCGGGGCGGTCGCCCTGCGCGAAGGCCATCGCCAGCGCCGGAAACATCACCACGGCGATCGAGGCGCTGAACAGGCCGATGGGTAGCTCGACGATGCGGTTGGCGAGGTAGTAATAGGTCAGGCCGGCGTCGCTGACGTTGTAGGCGAGCCCCCGCGAGATCAGGAAGTTGACCTGCTGGATGCCGGCCCCGAGGGCGGCCGGCAGGAAGGCGATGCTGAGCGTGCGCCAGGCCTCGACGTCCACGTTCACCGGGCCGGGCCGCCAACCGGCCTGCCGCAAGCCTTGGAGCGGGATCAGGAGCTGCAAGGTCCCGCCGGCGAGGGCGCCCGCGCAGAGCCAGCCCGCCTTACCCATCTCGCTGTCGGCCAGCAGCCCGAAGAGCCCGAGTCCGACGATCATGCAGAGGTTGAGCAGGCCGGAGGCGATTTCCGCCAGGCCGAAGCGGCCGGTCAGGTTGACGGCGGAGGTGAAGAGCGCGGCCACGCAGATCAGCGGCATGTACGGCATGCAGGCGGCCGTCAGGAGGGCGACGTTGGTGTCGGCCGGGCGCAGGAAAGCCCAGAGCAGGGCGCCGCCGATGCCCAGCAAGGTCAGGCCGATCATCCCGGGCAGGATCCGACGCAGCGCGTAGTTCAGGAAGCCGAAGGCCGCCGCCTGACCGTCACGCGCCGTCTTGTCCGCCAGCACCGGCACGATGGCCGCGGTGAGCGCGCCCTCGCCGAGCAGCCGCCGGAAAAGGTTCGGAATCTGGAAGGCGAACAGGAAAGCCGCCCCGACCGGGGAGGCGCCGAACACGTGGACGGTCAGCTGGTCGCGGGCCAGTCCAAGCACGCGCGAGACCATGGTCCAGGACGCGGTCTTGGCCATGTCCCGGTACTGGCGCGCCTGCTCGGTCATCGGCTCAGGGCATGATCGCGCGCATACCTTCCTCCAGCACGGCGCGGAGCGCGGGCACCAGGTCGGTGCGCGGCACCTCGGCCTCGCTGCGGTCGGTCAAGCTGCGCACCTTCGTCACGCCCTTGGCGATCTCGCCGCCACCGTAGACCAGCGCGTACTTCGCGCCTGCGGTCTCGGCCTGTTGCGCGAGCTTGCCGAACTTGCCGTCGCGGAGGTTGTACTCGACGCGGAAGCCGGCGCGGCGGAGCGTCGCGACGTCCTCGAGGGCGGCCGCGCGGGCGTCATCACCGAGGATCATCGCGTAGAAATCCGGGCCGTCGGCGTAGACCGGCAGGAGTTTCTTTAGCTCGAGCAGGTCGCGCAAGGTCACGTCGCCCATGCCGAAGCCGACGGCGGGCAGGTCGGGTCCGCCGAGCTTCTTCACGAGGGCGTCGTAGCGGCCGCCGCCCGCGAGGGCGCGGGCCTCGCCGCCAGTCTCGAAGGCCTCGAAGACGAAGCCCGTGTAGTAGGCCAGGCCGCGCACGATGGTCAGGTCGATGGTGACGCATTCGGCGAAGCCGAGGGCGGTCAGCGTGGCCAGCAGGTGCTTCCATTCGCCGAGGCGCTCGGTCATCGCGGCATCGCCGGCCGCGAGGCGCTCGAGGTCGGCCAGTGACTTGGTGTTGGCGAAGGCACGCGCGGCGACGAGGGCCTGCGCGGGGTCGACCGCGGTGCCGGCCAGCGCGGCGGTCATCGCCTCGAGCAGGTCCTTGGGGGCGCCGCGTTCCAGCTTGTCGACGACGCCGAGCACGGCGGTCGCCTGCGCCTCGGGGATGCCGAGGCTGGCGAGGTAACGGAACCAGAGCGTGCGGTCGGACACGCGGATGCGGAAGTCGGCCTGGGTGAGTCCGAAGCCCAGGAGGCAGTCGGCGCACAGCGCGATGATCTCGGCATCGGCCGCGGGGCCGGCCTCGCCGAGGAGGTCGGCGTTCAGCTGGTAGAAGGCGCGGAGCCGGCCCTTCTGGGGCTTCTCGTAGCGGTAGCTTTCGCCGATGGCGAACCAGCGAATCGGCTTCGGCATGCCGTTGGCCTTGGCTCCGACCATGCGGGCCAGTGCGGGCGTGAGCTCGGGGCGCAGCGTGACCTTGCGGCCGCCCTTATCCTCGAAGTTGAAGAGCTGGCGGACGATCTCCTCGCCCGATTTCTCGGTGAAGAGCTCGAGCGGCTCGAGCACGGGCGAGTTCCATTCGCGGAAACCATAGCGGCGGCAGGCCTGGCGCCAGATATCAAAGGTATGACCGACCAACGCCTGGTCTTCGGGATAGAACTCCCGGAAACCGGGGAGCGTTCGAATGTCGGACATCGCGATTAGGCCTGCGGCTTGTCCTGCGAGGGCTTCTCGACGTCGTAGGACTTCAGCTTGGCCTTCAGTTCCTTGCCGGCCTTGAACTTGATGACCGCGCGCTTCGGGATGATGACATCCGTCTCGGGGCGGTTCGGGTTGCGGCCGACGCGGCTCTTGCGGACCTGCACTTGGAAGACGCCGAAGTTGCGGAGCTCCACGTCGCGGCCGGAAAGCAACGCCTCGCTGATCGCGTCGAGCGTCATCTGGACGCTGTCGCGGATGTGCTTCTGCGGGTAGCCCTTCTCCGTGAAGATTTTGATGACGATATCCCGCTTGGTGAGGTTGTTCGACATGGCCGTTTCGTAAGTGTTGATAGACAAAGGCATGGGAAAGCCCCTGAGGCAATACCGCACCCGAAAAAACCTCACTCCAGGTTCTGGACCTGTTCGCGGATGCGCTCGATTTCGGTTTTGGCCTCCAAAACCGCCCGGGTCGTGGGGATTTCCGCAGCTTTGCTCCCGATCGTGTTGACCTCCCGGAGGAGCTCCTGGACCAGGAAATCGAGTTTTCGCCCGGCGTTGGCCTGACCCAATTCAGCCTCGAACTGCGCCAGATGGCTCCGCAGCCGGACGATCTCTTCGGTGATGTCGCAGCGCTCGGCGAAGAACGCCAGTTCCTTGAGGACCCGTTCGTCGGACACATCCAAGTCGAGGCCAGCCTCCTTGAGCCGGCGGAGCAAGGCCTCCCGGTGGCGCGCGACGGCACCCTGCTCCGAGGCTTCCATGGTCTGGACGAACCCCGCGAGCAAGCCCAAGCGGGCGCGCAGGTCGGCGGCCAAGGCGGCGCCCTCCCGGGCACGCATCGCGACCAATTGGTCGAGCGCAAGCGCGAACGCGGCCTGTACGATGGTCTCCACCGCCGCCAGTTCCGGCAGCGCGCCGGCCTGACCGCGGCGGGATTCGGCGAGCTTGAGCACGAGCTCCAGCGAAGGCGGCGTCCACGGGGCACCGAGGGCCTGGGCCAGCCGCTCGAGTTCCACGAGCTGGAGGCGGGTGGACTCGAGGTCCCAGGTGGTGCCGGGCCCGCCGGCGGCGGCCTGCGTCACGCGGGCCGTGACCTTCCCGCGCTGCAACCGCGCGCGGATCCAGCCGGTGGCGGCGGACTCCAGCGTGGGCCAGGCGTCAGGGCCATGCACCGAGACCTGCAGGTTCTTCTGGTTGACGGTCGCGAGCTCGACGGCGAGGCGGGCGCCCGGGAGGTCGATCTCCGCGCGGCCGAACCCGGTCATCGAATGCGCGGCCATGTTCAGAGCTTGATCTCGGTGCCGAGGGCGCGGGCGGCGCTCCAGACATCCTTGTCGCCGCGACCGGACAGGTTGATCAGGACGATCTCGTCGGGCTTGCCCTGGGCGGCCATCTTGCAGCCGTGGGCCACCGCGTGGCTGGATTCGAGCGCGGGGATGATGCCCTCGGTGCGCGACAGCA
>CAIRWP010000267.1 GCA_903882335.1 uncultured Opitutia bacterium
ACTGGGGCTCCGGTGACCGCGAAATGCGGGTGACGGTCCACGTGGAGTCCAAATAACGGCCTACTCGGGCAACAAAAAGGGCCCCGTTGCCGGGGCCCTTAGGGCTAACCTCTAATCCGAAGATTAGAAGTTGTAGCGAACGGTGACCGAAGTCTCGTTCTTAGCGCCGCTCACGTCATCAACCGAAACAGCGATCTGGAACTGCTTGTTGATGTTGTAGGCGAGCTCGTAGGTGAAACCGTCAGCAGAGACGGAACCTTCCTGGCGAGCGTAGACGAGGCGGGCTTCGAGACCGGCGACGACTTCGTTGAGGGAGCGACGGAGGATGATGCCGTAGTTGTCGTCAGAAGAGACGGCAACGGTGGCGTCAATACCAGCGGCGACGTTCTTGAAGACGTAGCCGATGGAGACGCTGTCAGCGCCAGCGCTGTTCAGGTCAGCGGAACCGGCGATCCAGATGTTCGACGAGCCGATGAGGGCTTCGACGGACAGGGAGTAGCCGTTGTCGCCAGCGGCCTTGTCGGTATTGTAGCTGAGACCAGCGCGGTTGTAGGAGAGACCGGACGCAGCAGCAGGAGTCTGGGCAGACGCAGCGGCAGCGAGGGTCGTGATGGTGAGGATCGGGAGGATATGCTTCATAGCGTTGCCAGTATTGCTACAGTCTGATGACAAAATCAAGCATTCTTTGCTTTTTTTTGCCACCCCCTCGCTTAGACCGTTTTCCTCCACATTTCATTCACACCCCCTGTGAATAAGATCGGGGGCCCTTGACCATCAAAAGCCTAGGCCGAAGGCCGCTTCCCAGGACTTGACGCCCAGGCCGGTCTGATAACGCAAAACGAAGCTGCTCCGACCGCCCAGCAAGTGGCGCCAGGAGTACTCGGTCTGCAGGGGCGGCAGGTAGTCACGCTGACCCGTAATCCGGCCTAGGCTTAGGGCATCGCTATCGGTCGCGAAAAGACGGATCCCGTAACGTCCTTGGCTAAAAGCGTCCTTCTCAGGAATCAGCGGCGCCCCGACCGGCCGATGGAAGCTCAACCGATGGGAGTAATAGGCATATTCCCCATAAACACCGATTTTGGGCAAAATAGGTAGTTCGAGGAAGGCCCCACCGCCGACCCCGGTGATATCGAGGGGGCTCGCCTCCAAGGGGGCGCTGCTCGTCCGGACAGCTTGGCGCGAACCGGCATACGAAGCATCCAGAAAGAAGCCTAAACGCCCATTTTCGCTCGTATCACAGAGGCGCCCGTTAAAGGTCTTGGTATCCGCGTAAGCTGGCCCCCGGACGTCCGTGACCTGGCCGTAGGCGACCTCGATCTGGGGGTGTAAGGCCCGCAGGGGAAACTGGCTCTGGGACAGGTACCGCTCCAAGCCCGAGAGAATCCCCTGCTCCACCCCGGTGGCGTTGAAGGCCGCCGCCGAAAGCCCCGGGATGGCCAAGCAGGCCAAGGCCCAAGGAAGCAGACGGGAGGAGCGCATCCCCCACCCTAGCTCCGCGCCGACCCCGAATCAACGGGCAATAAAAAACCCGCCGGGCAAGCCAGGCAGGTTCGGGGCGGACCTTGCGGTCGGCTTACTTGCGGCGGAACTTCGTGTTGAACTTCTCGACGCGACCGGCGGTGTCGACGAAGCGCTTTTCGCCCGTGTAGGCGGGGTGCGAGTCCATGGTGACTTCGCGGCGGATCACGAAGTGCTCCACGCCGTCGATGGCCTTGGTTTCCTTCGACTTCATGGTCGAACGGGTCGGGAACTCGCGGTTCGTGGAGACATCCACGAAGACGACGTTGTTATATTCAGGATGGCCTTCCTTCTTCATGATAAAAGGGGTGTGGGATTAGCCTTGGCGGGCCTTGTAGCGGGGGTGCGTCTTGTTGATCACATAGACACGACCCTTGCGGCGGACGACCTGGCAATTGGGGTGACGCTTCTTCAGCGACTTGAGGGAGGAGGAGACTTTCATGGTCTGGAGGGCCGTATGGAAACGGCAGGTCGGCCAACAAAGGTGGCCGCCGCCTGACTGTCAACGGGATTTCCTAGGCTTGTTTCGGCACCTTGCCGGGGTTTGACTGCCCCCATGGAAACCCGCCTCCGGACGGCCACCTTGGCCGACGCGTCCGCGATCAACGCGATCCATAACCACTATGTCCGGACCTGCACCTGCACTTGGCAGACCGAGCCGGAAACGGACGAAAATCGCGTGCAATGGCTGAAGGGCCGCGGGCCAGCCCACCCGGTGATCGTGGCGGAAATCGGCCAAGAGGTCGTGGGGTGGGGCTCCCTTTCGAGCTACAACACCCGCAAAGGCTGGTCCGGCACGGTCGAGGACTCGGTCTTCCTGCACCACGGGCATCAGGGCAAGGGGCTCGGAAAACTGCTTTTGGCCGATTTGGTCCGCCGCGCGGAGGCCTTGGGCTATCACTCCATCCTGGCGCGGATTTCTGGGGAACAGCTCGCCAGCCTTCGGCTGCATGAATCCCTCGGTTTCGTGCGGTCCGGCCTGCTCCCCCGGGTCGGCCATAAGTTCGGGCAGGACCTCGATTGCGCGTACCTCCTGAAGTCGCTGCGCAAGCCCTGACCTTGACAGAGGGCCTCAACCCCCTTTGCTCAACTGTCCGCTTTCATGCTCAGGTGGTGGAATGGCAGACACGCTGGATTCAGGTTCCAGTGCCCATAAAGCGTAAGGGTTCAAGTCCCTTCCTGAGCACCCTCTAAAAACAACCCGCCCGGAGACCAAGTCACCGGGCGGGTTCAGCGTCGGACGGGAAGGACCGCTTACTTGCCGGCGGCCCGCTTGGCACGCCACTCGGCCATGCGCACCTTGGCCCGGGCGATCTCCTCGAGGACACGCTGGGCGGAGACCTGGTAGTCGGTCGTCACCTGCGCCCCGGACGCCTTCACGGCGAGACCTTCCAGCCAGCTGGCGGCGTTGGCGTCGCGGGAGGCCGCCATGGCGGCGAAGCCTTCCACCATCTTGACGACGTTATCGGCCATCGGGGCCTGCACCATGTCGGTACGCGAACGGAAGACGACCTTGTCGCCGACCTCGCCGGCGGCCATGCCGAACACGCGGAACTGGCGGGCCATCGCGGGGAGGCGCGGGTTGGCCTCGGCGCAGGCGACCATGTCGACGGCTGCCAGGATGGAAGGGTTGGTGATGCCTTCCTGCGCGGCCAAGGCGGGCAAAGCGGATTCGGCGCGCTCGGATTCCAGCGAACGCAGGGCGAGGCCGAGGTCCTTGGCGCTCATGCCGATTGCAATCACGCCCGGCTGCGGGAACGCGATGAAGAGGGTGCATTCGTTGCCATCCGGGCCGCAATCGTAGGCGAGGCAGGGAGCGCCTTCGACCGTCGTGGTCTTGGCGCCCTGCTTGCGAAGGAACTCGCCGACCTTGAGGTCGTCGGCGGAATGGCGCACGAGGATCGAAGCCTGGCGCTCGGCGCCGCTGCCGAAGACGGTGATGGCGCGCAGGTCGCGACGGTAATCGAAACCGGTCTCCGTGAGGAAGGCCTTGGCCTTGGGCGGCAAGGGGCACGAGGCGTCGTCGATCGACTGCGACATCAGGCTGGCGCCCAAGGGAGCGGAGCGGACGGCGTCATGGTCGACGTGCAAGAACCAGGCGGAGCCGGCCGGAAGATCGGCGGGGCGGAAAGGAGTGGCCGAAACCAAGACGGGCAGGAGCAGCAGGGGCAGGATGCGCATAAGAGGATAACAAAGGGCTAACCGAGGGATGACAAGCAAACTAGGTGTTTTCCCTCATATCGATTATTGTCCCCATCGGCACCCCCGACTAGTAATACCCCCAGAGCATGGCGGATTTGTCGACACTCCCCGACCTCCTGCCCTGGCCTTACATGGTGTGCAACCGGGCCGGTCTGGTGCTTTATGCCAACCCCTCGGCCGACCGAGCCCTGGGACGGCGGGTCCGGGCCGGTCTGGACGTCAACCTGCTCTTCCACGAACTGGATAACGGCCGGCCGATTTCCTCCCTGCTCTACAATGCCGCCCGCTGGTCGGCCTGGAGCGGGTTGCTCGAGCTGCGGAACAACGAGAAGGAGACCCCCATCCGGGCGATCAAGGTCATCATGCAGCCAGACCCGAAGCACCACGACCAGGTCTGGCTGCTCTTCGCGGATGACGCCCTGGTCAACGGGCTGCCTTTGCTGACGCCCCGGTCCGGCATGGGCCTCGCGCGCACGCTCATCGAGAACTCGCCCGACTTCATCATCTTCCGCGACCTGCAGGGACGCATCCTCCACACGAGCCGGAGCCTCGACGAGTTCCTCGGGTTGCCGCACCGCGGGTTCGTCGACGACCTCGGCCTGCGGGACATCCTCGCCCCGGCAACGGCCGAGCAGTTCCTGCAGTTCGACGAGGAAGTCGTCCGCACGGGCCAACGCGTCCGGCACAGCATCCTGCGCTTCGAGACGCTGGACGGTCGCTCCCGCCTGGTCCGCGTGGCCCACGAACGCGTGAAGGGCGGGGCCGGCATGCCCGCCGGCCTCCTGACGTTCGCGGCCAACATCACGGAGTCGGTGGACGAACATAATCGCCTGCGGGTCGCCCTCGAGAAGGCCGAGGAAGTGGCCGCGGCCAAGTGGCAGTTCATGGCGAACGTCACCCACGAGATCCGCAACCCGATCAACGCCATCCAAGGCCTCTGCGAGACCGCGCTGGAGGGACCCGGGACCGACCCCGCCGAGGTCCTCGCCAAGATTCAGCGTTGCGCGACGGAGCTCGAGGACATGGTGCGGGACGTGCTCGATTTCTCCCGGCTGGACCGCGGCAACATCACGGTCGAGCATATCCCCTTCAACCCGGTGCGCGCCCTCGAGGAGGTCGTCGCCCAGTTCCAGCACCAGGCGAGGCGCAAAGGCGTCGAGCTCGCGGCCCTGGCCCGCGCCGACTGCCCGCACTCGGTGCTCGGCGACCCGGTCAAGTTCCGGCGGGTGCTGGCCAACCTCATCGGCAACGCCGTGAAGTTCACCGCGCAGGGCCACGTCCACGCCGAGCTGCATTTCGAGCGCCGGCAGGAACGCCTCCTGGCCCACTGCGCGGTCCAGGACAGCGGCATCGGCATCCCCGCCGACCGCCTGGAAAGCATCTTCGAGCCCTTCACGCAGGCCGACGCCTCCACGACGCGCCGCTTCGGCGGCACGGGCCTCGGCCTGAACATCGTCCGCAGCCTCGTGCTGGCCATGGATGGTTTCATCAAGGTGAAGAGCGAACCGGGCAAAGGCAGCTGCTTCACCGCCGCGATGATGGTGGACCACAACCCGGCGCACGAGGCGCCCACCCCGCCGGATCTCCGGGATGAACGCATCCTCCTGGTCGGAGGCGACGACGTCATCCGCCATTGGCTCAAGCGCAGCCTGCAAGCGTGGGGCGCCACCTGCGCGGAGGCCGAGACTGGCGAGGAGGCCGAGGCCGCCTGGCTGGAGGCCGAGGAAACCGACCGGCCTTTCGCCCGGGCGGTGATCGACCTGCCCGAGGACATCAATCCCCGCCTGCCGGCGATCCCGGCCGAGCGAACCCTCCTGCTCACCGCACCTGATCTCGAACTGAGCCGCCAGACCCAGCTGCTCAAACCCGTCACCTTGACCGGCCTCTGGGCCCGCTTCGCCGGGGAGCCTCCGCGGGCGCCCGCAGCGGCCGACGCCGATGCGCAGGCGCGCCCGCCCCGCCGCCCGCTGCGCATCCTGCTGGCCGAGGACAACGAGGTGAACCGCGAGGTCGCGGTCGCCCGCCTGCGACGCGCCGGCCACCACGTCAGCGCGACCGTGGACGGCGCCGCCGCGCTCGAGCTCTGGCGGACCAAGGATTTCGACGCGGTGCTGCTCGATATCCAGATGCCGGTGATGGACGGGATCGCCACCGCCACGGCTATCCGGGCCGAGGAACGCGCCCTCGGCCGCCGCCCCACCCGCCTGCTGGCCTTGACCGCGATGACCCTCGAGACCGACCGCGCCCGCTGCGAGGCGGCCGGGTTCGACGCCTACCTGGCCAAGCCGGTCCGCGGGGCGGAGTTATTGGAGAAACTCGATGTCTGCGTCGCCCAGGAGGCGCCCCCGCCCGTCCTGGGGAACGAATTCCTCTCCGCCCTGGAGGTTTCCGAGGCCGACGAGGCCGAGGACCTGCGCTGCGCCGCACGCTCCTACCTTCGGCACGCGGAAGGGATGATCGACCAGCTGGGGACGGCCCTCGCCCGGCGCGACGCCGGCGCCCTCGAACGCCACGCCCACGGTACCAAGGGCATGCTGGCCCTGATGGGCTGCGTGGCCCTCGCCAAGCTCGCTGGCACCATTGAACGGCAGCCAGACGGAGCGGAGGTCGGCCCCCAGGTAAATGAGCTCATCGACGGCTTGCGGAAGCTCCGGGAGTCGCTAGTTTCCCGGGCAGACCTGACGCCGCATGGCCAAGCCGAAGATCAAGCCTGAGATCAAGACCGAGTCGGTCGTCGCTCCGGCGCCGAAGTGGCACGTGGTCGTGCTGAACGACCCGATCAACTTCACCGGTTACGTCGTGGTGGCGTTCGTGAGCGTGCTGCGCATCCCGAAGGCCGAGGCGAAGCGGCTGATGCGTCAGGTCCACGAGGAGGGCCGCGCGACCGTCTGGACCGGCGAGCGCGAGCGCGCCGAACTGCTGGCGCTCGAGCTCCAGCAGTGGCACCTCAACGCCATCCTTGAAGTCGATGCCTGAGCTGCGGCTGAGCATGACGACGGAGGCCCGCACGGTGCTGACCGACCTGCTCCGGCTGATCGCGCCCGCGGCCGCCCGGGTCAGCGTCAACCGCGCCCGCGTGCCGGAGGCCGACGTCGAGGTGGCGGGCTTCTGGACCGAGACCCTCAAGGCCCAGGCGGAGGAGGAAGCCCGGCTGCTGGCGGTGGCTTTCGCGAGCGCCAAGGGCGACCCCGCGATCATCGTACTCCGGAACGAGGCCCAGGCGCTCGCCTTCCTACGGGCGTTGTCCGCGGTGCGGATGGCCTTGCGCGACCTGGTCTTCGCCGACATCCCCGACGCCGAGCTCGAGGCCGCCGCGGAGCTGGACGACGAGACGTTGCCGACCGAGAAACGCCACGCGCTGGCGTGCTACACCTGCTTCGGCCTGCTCCAGCAATCCTTGGTGCTCCAGCTGGACCCCGAGGCGTTCGATTAAGTTGCGAAATCGGTTGAAGGAGCGGACCGCCTAGGCAACAAGGAGGGTCGTGCTCCGCGCGTTCGCCGGCATCCTCTCGGACCTCAAGGGTCTTTGGCTCAAGGCCTGGGCGCGACCACGCCCCGCCCTCTTCCCGCTGGGCGCCGTCGCGCGCAGCGCCGACGCGACCGTGCTCCGGGCGGACCTGCTCGCGGGCCTGACCGTCGCCCTGCTGGCGTTCCCGATGGCGATGGCCTTCGCCATGAAGGCCGGCCTGCCCGTGTGGTGCGGCATCGTCGGCTGCGGCGTGGCGGCCTTCGTCGCGCCGATCTTCTCCGGCTCGGCCAACCTCTCCGCGGGCCCGACCAACGCTTCGGCGGCCCTCCTGCTCGGAGCGTTTGCGACCCTGGGGGCGGTCACGCCCGAGATGCGCGTCGCGGCCTTGCCCACCCTGTTGCTGATGACGGGGGTCTTCCTCCTGCTGGCCTCCTGGCTGCGGCTGGGCGGCTTCGCGGACTTCGTCCCGCGCACGGTCATCTCCGCCTACATCGCGGCGGCAGCCCTGCGCGTCATCGCCCTACAGCTCCCGACCGCGCTGAACCTGCCCGGCGACCACGGCGACCAATCCCTGCCCGAGGTACTGTGGGCGACCGTCCACGCCGGCAAGGCCCTGCTGAACCCCGACCTCGGCCTCGCGGTGGTCACCGCCATCGTCTACGCGCTGCTGCGCCGCCCCTACGGCGTCGGCAAGGCCATCCTCGGCGCGATCGGCGTGGCGTCGCTCGGCGCCTACCTCGGCCAATCGGTCGCCCTCGGGCAAGGCTCGCGGGCCGACCTCGTGCACTACGTCGGCGACGCCGCGCGGACCGCCAACGCCCTCCACCTGCCCGAGTTCTCGGCGCGCACCTTCTCGACGCTCTTCTCACCCGCGCTCGCGCTCGCCGTGCTCGTGATCATCGAAGGCACCGCGAACGCGCGGGCCTCCGCGCTGAAGACCGGGCGCGGCTCCGACCTGCACCAGGAGATCTTCGGATTGGGGATGGCGAACCTGGCGTGCTGCCTGACGGGGGGCATGGCCGCCTCGGGGTCGATCACGCGCTCGGCCCTCAACGTGAGCAGCGGGGCCCGCACCGCCTATGCGTCGATGTTCTGCGGGGCCTTCATCCTGGCCGCCGGCTACGTGGCAAGCTCCCTCGTGGCCCACGTGCCGCTGGCCTGTCTGGCGACGCTGGTCATCGCGGCGGAACTCGAGTTGGCGAACCTGCCGGTCGTCCGCCTGATCCTGCAGTCCGGGGCCCAGGACCGCACGGTCTTCCTCGCGACCTTCGTCACCGCGCTGGTCGCCCCGCTCGACGTGGCGATCTTCTTCGGCACCGGCGTGGCGGTGGCGTTCTACTTGCGCAAGACCTCCCAGCCCGAGGTGGTGGAATACGATTTCGCCGAGACGGGCGAACTGCGCGCCCGCGCACCCGGGCAAGGCTCCACCGGCATCTCCATCCTGCACGTCGAAGGCAGCCTGCACTTCGGCGCCACCCAAGCCTTCCACGATCACCTCCGGCGCGCCTCGGCGGACCCCAACCTCAAGGTGCTGGTGGTGAAGTTCCGCGAAGCGGTGCACCTCGACGCCAACGGGGTGCTGCTCCTGCGGGACCTGGCCGAGACCCTGCGCTCCGGCGGGCGGCACCTGATCCTCTGCGAAGCCAAGCCCGAGACGATGGCCATCTTCGAGAACGCCGGCCTGATCGAGACGGTCGGAGCGGCCAACGTCATGCCTTGGGACCCCGCCAACCCCAACGCGGCCCTGGCCAAGGCGGTCCGGCGCGCCAAGGAATTGGCGGGCGGCGGCGAGGCGGTTCTGCGCATCGTGACGGCCCCGCACCCGGAACTGCCGGCCCCGGCCTCGGCCACGGGTGCGGACTGGCAAATCTAAGCAGTCTCCACCCGAAAACGGGCGGACGACCGAGCCCGCCGGCCGATTTATGGCGGGAAATGAATTATGGCTTGAAGCCAGCCAGCCGTCCCACCCTTTTGAGGGGGTTCGTTCGTTAAACGAACCCCCCTTCCACGCACCATGAGCCACTACAGCGAAATCCAAAAGCACCTCGGCGCCGACGCCGAAAACCTCCTCGGGTTCAACAACCCGAAGATCAAGAAGGAGCAGATCCACTCCCCGCGCGCGGATTGGGTCGAGCACGCCTTCGCCGCCTCGGACCGCAACAACCGCGTCTTGGCCAACCTGCAGCGCCTCTACGGCTCCGGCCGCCTCGCCAACACCGGCTACGTCTCCATCCTCCCGGTCGACCAGGGCATCGAACACTCCGCCGGCGCCTCCTTCGCCAAGAACCCGATCTACTTCGACGGCGAGAACATCGTGAAGCTCGCCATCGAAGGCGGTTGCAACGCGGTCTGCTC
>CAIRWP010000268.1 GCA_903882335.1 uncultured Opitutia bacterium
GCGTCCTCGCGGACGGAGATGATGCGGGCCCGGCCGGCGTCCTTCGGAGGCTCGACCACGGGCTCCTTGGCGACGACGGGCTTGGCGGTTTCGCCGGCCGGAAGGTCTTTTTCCCAGGAGTAGCGGGCGTTGGTCACCGGGGCGCCTTCGACGCCGTTTGCGGCGGCTTGGGCGGTCGGAGCGACGGTGGCGATGGTCTTGCCCTCCGGAGCGGAGGTAGAGGACCAAGGGCTCTTGAGGCCTTCGCAGGCGACGAGAAGGAAAGAAGCGGAGAGGAGAAGCAGGGAGCGCTGCATGGCGGTAGGGAAGGCACAAAGCGTCCTTTCCCGCCGAAAGGGAGTCAATAACTAACGCCCCCGGCGAGCCCCGGGACCCCGCCGACCCCAATGTAAGGCTTGCCGAACGGGGGCGGGGCGGGCTTCCTCGATTATCCTATGAGTAAGGAAGCCCTGAAATTGATGCTCGGCCTACCCAAGGGCAGCCTCGAGGAGGCCACCCTCCAGCTCTTCGCCAAGGCCGGCTTTCCGGTCGCCAAGAGCAGCCGTTCGTACCGCCCCTCCTTCGACGACCCGACCCTCGATGGCCGCTTCATCCGCGCCCAGGAAGTCGCCCGCTACGTCGAGCATGGCTTCTTCGACTGCGGCCTCACCGGCCAGGACTGGGTCCAGGAGAACGCCGCCGACGTCGTCCAGGTCTGCGAACTGATCTACAGCCGAGCCTCCGCCCAGAAATCCCGCTGGGTCCTCTGCGTCCCCGAGGAATCCCCGGTCAAGACCGCGCAGGACCTCGCCGGCAAGCGCGTGGCCACCGAACTCGTCGAGACCACCCGCCGCTGGTTCCAAGCGCAGGGCGTCGAGTGCGAGGTCGAGTTCTCCTGGGGCGCCACCGAGGTGAAGGTCCCGGAGCTCGCCGACGCCATCGTCGACATCACCGAGACCGGCTCTTCGATCAAGGCCAACAAGCTCCGCATCGTCGCCCAGTTACTGGAGACCACCACCGTCCTCGTCGCCAACAAGGCCGCGTGGGCGAACCCCGCCAAGCGCGCCAAGATCGAGCAGATCGTGCTCATGCTGCAGGGCGCCCTCGCCGCGCAGCACATGGTCGGCCTGAAGTTCAACCTGCCCAAGGCGAAGCTGGAGTCCGTCGCCGCGGCCCTGCCCGCCCTGCGCAACCCGACGGTCTCGCCGCTGAGCAATCCCGAGTGGATCGCCGTCGAGACCATCATCGACGCCCGCCAGGCGCGCGAGTTCATCCCGACCCTCAAGGCCGCCGGCGCCGAGGGCCTCGTGGAATACCCGATCAACAAGCTCGTCTACTGACGACCTCCCATGGCTGACTCCGTCCGCGTCGGTCTCATCCAGCTCACCGCCGAGGACACCCCGGCGGCGAACGTGCGCAAGACCATCCCCCGCATCGAGGAAGCGGCGGCCAAGGGCGCGAAGATCATCGGCCTGCAGGAGATGTTCACGACGAAGTATTTCTGCATCACCCAGGACCCGGCGAACTTCGACCTCGCCGAGCCCATCGAGACCGGCCCGTCCGTGACGGCGCTCGCCCGGGTCGCGCAGCGCCTCGGCGTCGTCATCGTCGCCCCGCTCTTCGAGGCGCGCGGCAGCGAGATCTACCATAACACCGCGGCCGTCATCGACGCCGACGGCACCGTACTCGGCAAGTACCGCAAGATGCACATCCCACAGGACCCGGGCTTCGAGGAGAAATTCTATTTCACCCCGGGCGACCTCGGCTTCCGCAGCTGGCGGACCGCGCACGGCAACATCGGCGTCCTCATCTGCTGGGACCAGTGGTACCCCGAGGCCGCGCGCCTCACCGCGCTTGCCGGGGCCGACCTCCTCTTCTACCCGACCGCGATTGGCTGGCTCCCGGAGGAGAAGGCCGCCCTCGGCCACGCCCAGCACAACGCCTGGGAGACCGTCCAGCGCGGCCACGGCGTCGCCAACGGCTGCTACGTCGCCGCGACCAACCGCGTCGGCACCGAAGGCCGCACCCAGTTCTGGGGCCAGAGCTTCGTCTCCGACCCCTACGGCGAGATCGTCGCCCGCGCGTCGGTCGAGCGGGAGGAAGTGCTCCTCGCCGACTGCGACCTGGCGAAGCAGCGCGCGTTCCGCCGCATCTGGCCGTTCTTCCGCGACCGCCGTATCGACGCCTACGGCGACCTGACGCGCCGCCTGCGCGACTGACCTTCCGCATGGCCACGCCTCGCTCCCTCGGATTCCGCATGCCCGCGGAATGGGAACCCCAGTCCGCCACGTGGCTCTCGTGGCCGGCGAACACCGCGCTCTGGCCCGGGCACTACGACCTCATCCCCGCGAAGTTCGCGGAGTTCGCCGCGGCGATCAGCCGGTTCCAGCCGGTGAAAATCAACGCGGCCGGCAAACTGCGCGCCGAGGCCGAACGCGAGCTGCGGGCCGCCAAGGCCGACCTCGCCGTCATCGAGCTGACCGACATCGCCACCGACGACGTCTGGTGCCGCGACCACGGCCCGATCTTCGTGAAGAACGACGCGACGAAGGAACTCGCGCTCACCGACTGGGAATTCCACGGCTGGGGCGGCAAGTTCGAGGCCTCGCTCGACAACCAGGTCCCCGGCAAGGTCGCCGCCAAGCTCGGCGTGCAGAAGTTCAGCTACCCCTTCGAGCTCGAAGGGGGCGGCATCGAGGTCTCCGGCGACGGCCTGCTCCTCACGACCGAGGCCGTGCAGAACAACCCGAACCGCGCCGAAGGCCGCGACGACGACGCGTTCCACGCTGCCCTCCGCGACGGCCTGGCGATCGACGAACTCCTCTGGATCGGCGAAGGCCTGGCCAACGACGACACCGACGGCCACATCGACAACCTCGCGCGCTTCATCGCGCCGCGCACAATCCTCGCCGTCAGCGACTCCGACCGGGCTTCGCCCAACTACGCGCCGATGCAGGAGAACCTGCGGCGCCTGCGCGAGCTGCGGCCGCGCGGCCAGCGCCTCGACATCCTCGAGCTCCCGCTGCCCAAGCCCATCCGCCTCGCCGGCCGCGACCTGCCGCCGAGCCACGCGAACTTCCTCATCGTGAACGACGGCGTCCTCGTCCCGCTCTACGGCCAGGACTCGGACCCGGTCGCGATGGGCATCATCGCCGACTGCTTCCCCGGTCGCAAGGTCGTGGGCATCGACTGCCGCGTGCTGCTCATCGAAGGCGGCGCTCTGCACTGCCTCAGCCAGCAGCAGCCTAAGTAAGCAGGGGGAGAGTAAGGAGTAAGGAGTAAGGAGTAAGGAGTAAGGAGTAAGGAGTACTGAGTACGGAGTACGGAGTTCAGAGTACTGAGTGCTGCGTACAGAGCGGAGAGTTCGAGAAGCGAGTTGGGCTGCGATGGTATGGCTCTGCC
>CAIRWP010000269.1 GCA_903882335.1 uncultured Opitutia bacterium
GGCGATGCCATCGGCACGTTCGCGGCCGGCGATCTGGTCCTACTCGGCGAACGCTTACCCCATCACTGGCATACCTCAGGGGCGTCGGGTGGGCTTTCGATCCAATGGCATTTCCCCGAGAGCCATCCCGTGTGGGCTTTTCCGGAGAACCTCGAGCTGCGCGATCTCTTCAAGCGGGCCGAACGCGGCCTGCATCTGCGTGGGCGGACCGCGACGGCCATTGCCGCGCTCATGCAGGATGTCGCCCGCAGTAAGGGTGCGGGCCAGTTGGCGGCGTTGCTGCGTCTCCTGGCGGAAGTCGCCGATGCGCCGGAGTCGGACCTCGCATTGCTTTCGTCGCGCAGTTTCACGCTCAGAGCCGAGTCGCATTACCAGAAGGCCATCTCGAAATCCGTCCAGCACCTCGTGGCGAACTTCCGGGACGAGATCCGGCTGGAGGACCTCCTCAAGATCTCTGGTCTCAGTCGCCCGACCTTTGCCCGGCAGTTTAAGCAACACTCCGGTCACAGCTTCAGCGCCTTTGTCAACGAACTGCGCCTGCAGGCCGCCCGCCGGGAGTTGCGGGATAGCGAACGGAGCGTCCTGGATATCGCACTGGCCTGCGGTTTCCGCCAGGTGACCTTCTTTAATCGTCTATTTAAGCGGGAGATGGGGTGTACGCCGGTCGAGTATCGAAGAAAGCAGAGAAGGAAGGGACGTTGAGGGCTGAAATAGGGCTAGGGCTAGGGCCAGGGCTTGGGCTAGGAATGATATGGGTGCCTCTCTCTGGCTAACCGGACAACCGTTCGACTGGTCAACTAGCTATGCCTCTCTCTGGTCCACTGAGCCTCTGGGCCTCCGTGCCTCTCGTTGGTCTCCCCGGCCAACCGGTCAACTGATCAACTCCCCATAGGCTAAATCCGACAACGGCTTCGCTTATTAATATCGTAAAAGCTCCTTCCGGTAATCAGAATCTCCCCCATCCCCATGAAACTCCCCGCGCTCCTCCTGCTGGCCGCCGCTTCCGTCTGCTTCGCCGCCGATCCGGCACTCACGATCTACAACGGCGGTTACGCCGTGGTGCGTGAGACGCTGCCGATTGATCTCAAGGCCGGCGTCAACCAAGCCTCCTTCGCCGGCGCCACCTCTCAGGTCGAAGCCGATTCCGTGATCCTCCGCGACCTGGCGGGCAAGGTCGATTTCCGGATCCTCGAGCAGTCCTACCGCAACGACCCTGTTTCACAGGCGATGCTGCTCTCGCTCTTCGAAGGCAAGACCCTCGAGTTCATCCGTCACGAGGCGAATAAGCCCGACCGCACCGTGACCGGCAAGGTCGTGCGCAGCGGTTTCGTCCCGGGCGGTCAGTTCGTGGAGCCTATCATCGAGGTGGACGGAAAACTCCAGTTCTCGCTTCCTGGGGAGCCGATTTTCCCGTCGTTGGGTTCGGATAACATCCTCAAGCCGACGCTCAACTGGAAGCTGCAAACCGCCACCGCCGGTAAGTTCGAGGCCGAGGTCGCGTACCTCAGCCGCGGTTTCACGTGGGAGGCCAGCTACAACCTCGTCGCCGAGGAAAAGGGCGACACCCTGGATGTGGTTGGCTGGATCACCATGAACAACCAGAGCGGGATGACCTTCCCCGACGCGCGAATCAAGCTCATGGCCGGCGACGTCCAACGCGTCACGGAAAACGCCCCGCCGATGGCGATGGCCATGGCCCGCGGGGGCGCGGTGATGGACGGCGTGGTCGTCACGGAGAAGGCCTTCGACGAGTTTCATCTGTATACCCTCGCCCATCCGGCGACCCTGCGCGATAAAGAGACCAAGCAGGTCGAGTTTGTGCGCGCGACCGGCGTCAAGGCCGAGCGGATCTACGTCTTCGAGGGCCGAGGTAATACCCGCCGGGGCGTGCCGGGCAAGGTCCAGGTCTTCCGCGAGTTCCGCAATACCGAGGCCAACAAGCTCGGCCTCGCCTTACCGAAGGGCAAGGTCCGGTTCTATTCGCAGGACGGCGACCGCCAGCTGGAGTTCGTCGGTGAGAACACCATCGACCATACCCCGAAAGGTGAGGTCATCCGGGTGCTGACCGGCAACAGCTTCGACCTCGTCGGCGAGCGCCGTCAGGTCAACCAGACCGAGGATGGCGCCAACCGCGTGGCCACCCAGACCATCGAGGTCAAGCTGCGGAACCGCAAGGCCGAGCCGGTGGTCATTCGCGTCCGCGAGCACGCGACGCGCGGCGGCAACTGGACGCTCACCGCGCAGAGCCAGCCCCATGAGAAGGTGGACGCGACCACCTTCGAGTTCGCCGTGCCGCTGCAGCCGAACGAGGAGAAGGTCGTCACCTACACCATCCGGACCACCTGGTAAGCCCGGTCAGCTGGCGGCGCGGGCGACTTGGCCGGCCATGCCCCGGTGGAGCTCGGCGGCCTTGGCGCGGGCGTGGGCGGCCTTGGCGCGGGCTCCCGCCGGGTCCTTGGCCATGGCCAGCACCGCGGCGGGCAGGCGGGCTACTTCGGTCTCTTGGTCGAAGTCGAACAGCCAGTCGTCCAGCCCGAGGTCGCGCCACATCAGGCCCTTGGTTGTCTGGGTTTCCCAGCGGCAGACGATGGCGGGGATGCCATTGCCGATGGCCATGATCGGGCTGTGCATCTCGTTGCCGAACAGGCCGGCGCTCCGGCGGTAGACGCTGATCGCCTCGTCGGTCAGCCAGAAGTCAGGTTTCCAGGCGCAGCGCGCGCGGGCCGGCGGGGACAGCCGGTCGAGGATCATCTCCTTGCCCAGCGCCATCTGCGTCTCGTCCTCCGGGCAGAGCAGCACTTTCAGGTCCGTCTCGCGGGCGAGCCGCTCGATCGCCGCGCGGTGCGGGGCGTGGTCATGGTCCTTCAGGCGATCGTTCATCGCCTGCTTCACCGGGTCCAAGGCCGCCTTCTTGCGCGGAATCGTCCAGTAGGGCGTCTGTCGGTAGCGGGGCAGGCAACAAAGGAACTTGCCGGGCTGCAGGTCGAAACGGCGCAGGAGCGCATCGGCCTTCGCCTCGTCGGCGAGGTCGACCGCGAAGGCGCCATCCGGACCGAACTCCATGAGGGGCGAGGTGACACCCTTGGCCTTCGCCAAGGCGAGCGAGGCGCTATCGCGGAAGTAGACGAAGCGGGCGCCGGAGAGCAGGCGGACGACCCTTTCCGGCAGGGAGGCTTCGACCACGGTGATGCCGAAGACGCCGTAGGGCTTCCCGGTGGTCTTGACCCAGCGTTCGACGGCGTCGGTCCCCACGAGGGAAGGTCCCGAGCCGTGGAGCAGGAAATCGCAGCGGGCGAATGCTTCGGTGAGCTCGGCGGTCGTCTGGGCGAAGCGTAGGGCAGGGAAGCGCCGCTGCAGCATGTCCTTGACCCCGTTGCCGACGTCGCCCGGCCAGAGGGTGACCTCGGCGGCGGGGAGATGCTGTTCGAGGAGGGCGAGCACGCCCGGGGTGTGGGCGATGTCGCCGATGTTCACCGTCTGCCAGGACGATCGCAGCAGGATCCGGGGCGGGCGGCCCGGCGTGGCGCAGCCTGCGGCCAGGGCGGCTAGCAGGGTGGAGGAGAGGAAGTCGCGGCGGAGCATTTTACTTAACTTGGTAGATAGTCACGTCGTCGATCCAGACGGTGCTCGGGGCGAGGAAGCTGAACCAGCGTTTCATCGGGTGGGCGAAGCCCGTCGAGCGATGCCGGGAGACCAGTTTGCCGTCGAGCGAGCAGCGCATCTCGTCGCCTTCGGTCACGAGCGTCAGCGTGTGCCAAGCGTTGTCCGCCTTCAGCGGCACCGAGAGTTGCTTCGTCTTGAGGAGGGCCTCGAGTTCGGGCGCAACCTTGGTCTTCGCCGCGGTGGCCGCCTCCCTTTGCTTGCGGATCGCGAGGTTCATCTCGCCGGTCATGCTGTCCTTTAGGGTCAGCTGGGTCGGGGTGAGAATCGCGTAGCCGAGATGCCCCGCATGCACGCCGGGGAGTGATCGGTCGACAAAGCCCAGTTGCAGCGTCTCGCCTTTGTTAAGGCCCGGGAAGCGGAAGCGCAGCGTCACGCCCCCGTCGGCGAAGCCGGCGTCGTGGTGGATGTGGATGGCGTGTCCGGCCTCCTTGGTCGCGCTGCTCACCTTGAGGATTCCCTCGTCGAGGTCGGCCTGCTTGATCTGCGGCACCCGGTCGGCCGTGGCGCTTTCCCAGCCGTTACCGAGGGCCTTGAGTCCGGTGCCGGTCTCCTCGCGGTCAAAGGCGTCGGCGAAGAGCAGCTTACCCTTTTCCTTGAGCCAGGCCGCGTCATCGCGGGCGGGCGGTTCGGCGGCGGCCAGCGTGAGCGGGAGAAGGCCGAGGAGGGTCAGGCGACGGAGGGGCATATTACTTCGAGGTAGGCGGGGGGAGGGCGCTGATCGGCTTCAGGCGACTTGGATCCTGCGCACGGGGGCGGGGGTCGTACCAGCGTGCGCGGGGTGCGGGTGCCTGGGCGTCGAGCCAGGCGCCGAGGCGCAGGCGGAGTTCAGCCACGGAGCGGGCGGCGCCGTCGCCGAAGGCCGAGCTGCCAGCGTCGTCCGCGTAGGTCTTGATCGTGCCGGCGCGCAGGCCGGGCAGGGCGAGCACGGCCGCGCCGACGGCGTCGCGGTCCTGCCCGGAGGCGGCCGCGTAGATGGCGAGGTACTCGGCGAGTTGCTGCCCGGCGCGGAAGGCCTTGAGGCGCAGGCTGGGCATCGGGCCGTCGGGTCCGGGGTAGAAGACCGCAAGGTCGTCGGGCTTGGTCAGGGACTCCTTCGTGCCGACCGTCTGCCAAGGCACCACGCCGTCGGCGCCCAGCGCCCACGTCTCGGCGCACCAGGCGGCGTTGCTGACGAGCGGTTGGCCCAGTTTGGTGACGCTGCCATACATGTAGGTCAGCTTGCCATCCCGGCGATTACGGCCGATCACGCGCTGCGGGTACTCGCGGAGCACGCCGGCCACCACGTCGACATTGGTGACGCCGTCGAGGAGGTCGCGTTGCCACTCGGGGCGGGAGATGTCGATGCGGAAGGCCTTGCGGACCTCGCCGTAAGGCGCCGTCGCTTTCCAGAATTCCTCGCCGAAGCGGCGGATCGCCCAAAAATCCTGCGTGTGCTGGGGTTCGTCGTAGATCCAGGCGGCCGAGGTGGTCTTCCAGCTGCCGGGTTTCCCGTTCTTGCCGTTCTTGAAGTAGACTTTGTTGTTCAGGTAGAACTCGAACATCGTCTCGTCCCAGCCCTTTTCGGTGAAGTGGCGGGCGAAGCCGGCGGCCGCGGTCGCGAACTCCCGCCAGTAGTCGGGCCCGAAGGCGTTTTCGATCCAGTAGCCGCCCTTGAAGTGCTTCTCATGGTCCATCGGCCAGTTCTCGTTGAGCGGCAGGTAGAGGGCTTCCGTCGGCACTTTGCCGCGGGGCAGGTCGGCAAAGGCCGAGCCATCGGCGAGCGGGCCGAAGCGGGCGTCCCAGGCCGTCCAGTCGAAGGAACCGTCGGGGCGGAGCTTCGGCGCAGCGGTGACGCGTCCGCTCCAACCGTAGGTGAGGATGTTGAGCGTCAGGCGATGCTCATGGGCGAGGCGGAACCACGGGCGTTCCTGGTCCATCATGCCGTACCCGTTCATCTGCGCGATGAAGGATAGTCGATCGGGCAGGGTAAAATTCCAGACCGTGACCGCAAAAGGCACGTCCTTGCCACCGAAGCGCAGGGTGCCGCGGTGTTCGCCGGGCTGGGCGTCCTTCGGAACCTGGAATTCCAGCAGGCGGCCGTTCGGCGAGGGCACC
>CAIRWP010000270.1 GCA_903882335.1 uncultured Opitutia bacterium
ATGGCCAACGAAGATTTCCGCAGCAACTTCGGGCGCATGCGCGAGCTGGAGACCCAGTACCGCTCGGCCAGCGACGACCAGAAGCAGGCCATCATGGACGAACTCTCGACGATCCGCAGCCGCGGCCTCGGCATGCTCAAGCAGGCCGCCTCCGGTGCGTCCGCCTCGAACCAGCCGACCGTCACGGTCACCGGACCCGGCGTCGTCCGGGACGCCAACGGCCCCGCCCCGTCCGCCGAACCGGCGGCCCCCGCGCCCGCCGCTCCGGTCACGTTCGAATAAACCGGCCCCCGAGCCGAAATGAATCCCGCCTCGCGCCGTCTGGTCCTGCTGGGCCTGCTTGCGTTCGGTGCCCTCGCCCTCGGCTGGTGGTTCCTGCAGACAAGCGAGGAGCCCAAGCCTTCGGGCCGTCTGGCCCGCTCCGTCGTCGTGACCAAGTCCGGCGCCGCCCGCCCGGTCGGCGCGCCGCGGAGCGCCAACGGCCTCATCCCCTCCGCCCAGGAAGACATCTCCGTCGACAGCCGCCCGCCGGACGCGCGCCGCGAGAACATCATCCGCGAAGGAATCGGGACGATCCAGGAACTTAAGTTCATGCACCCGCAGGTCTTCGATGGCGCCGCCAAGCGCTGGGGCGAACATCCGAAGACGAAAGCCCTCGTCGCGGAATGGAAGGAGATCGAGGCCGGCTGGAAGACGCAGGACGAGGCCGCGAAGGCGGCGCAGCTGCCGCGCATGCAGGTGATGTGGAACGAAGCGATGGGCCTGCTCCGCGCCGAGGTCGAGCAGTCGGCGAGCGAAGCGGGCGTCAAGTAACCGCCAGCCGGAGCAGCTCCGCGCGGAATTCCGTCAGCACCGCCTGAGTGCGCGCGAAGCCCGCGTGGCGTTCGCCCGTGGCTTCATCCATGTACAGGTCGCGGCGCACTTCGATCATCACCGACCAGAGACGCGGGTCGCGGCCGAAGCAGGCGTTGGGCACCATCGCCCCGCTGAACGGCACGTCGACGCCGACCGAGTACCTGTGGGCGCGGAAAAAATCGACGGCGAGATCGCGCAGGGCCGGCGGCGTGTGACCCGGCTGCGTGCCGATGCCGATCTCGGGCGATGGGCCGAAGGCGAGCTGCGTGGGCAGCGGGCCCGTCGGGTAGGAATGCGCGTCGAGGATCACGCAGCGGCCGAAGCGGGCCAGGCGGGCGACAGCGGCTTCGTCGAGCGCGCGATGGTGCGGCCAGTAATGGCGGGCCATCAGCTCCGCCCGGCGTTCCGGCGTGAGCGCGCGGAGCGGCCGACCGTCGGCGGTGCGGACGTAGGTCGCGCCCATGCCCACCTTTGAGCAAGGCTCCTGCGCGTCGTCAGCGAAACGTTCCGTGTCCACGACGAGACGTGAGACCTCGGCGCGAATGAAATCGGCTGGAGCGAGCCCATCGGTATACAGCGCGCCGGTGTGCCGGTCGGTCAGGCGGAGGCATTCCGCCCCCAGCTCCTCTGCGGAGAGCAGGAAGTCAGCCTGCGCGTCGGGCGGGATGACCGTGGCGTCGTGGGGGAGGTGGACGAGGAGAGGGGTCATGGCGGTCCTGACCTTAAGCCCGGAGGCCCCCGGACCGCACCCCGCCGGCGTGTCATAATTTAAATCAGAATCCTGCAACTCACCCCCGGAGGCGGGGTTTCATCCCCGCACCCGCATACATATCATGAAAATCAAACTCGCACTCCTCCTGGCCCTGATCACCTCGGCCGGCCTCCTCGCTCAGGACGCTCCCAAGCCCGACGCCCCCAAGGGCGACGCCCCCGCCAAGAAGGGCGAAGGCAAGGGCGACAAGGGCGGCAAGAAGCAG
>CAIRWP010000271.1 GCA_903882335.1 uncultured Opitutia bacterium
CACGCCCGCCGCCCTGCCCCCGCTGCCCGCCGGCGCCCCGGCCAACCGCCTGGGCCTCGCCCAGTGGGCCGTGATGAAGGAGAACCCCTTGACCGCCCGCGTGGCCGTCAACCGACTGTGGAAGACGCTCTTCGGCACCGGACTCGTCGCCTCGGCGGCGGACTTCGGACTGCAAGGCGAATGGCCGAGCCACCCCGAACTGCTCGACTGGTTGGCGGTCGAGTTCGTCGAGAGCGGTTGGGACTTCAAGCGCCTCACCCGGACGATCGTCACGTCGGCCACCTACAAGCGCAGCAGCACGGCCACCGCCGAGATGCTCGCCCAGGACCCGGCCAACCGCCTCCTCGCCCGCGGCGCCCGCTTCCGCCTGCCCGCCGAGCTGATCCGCGACAACGCCTTGCGCGCCAGCGGCCTGCTCGTCCCGCAGCTCGGCGGCCCGAGCGTCAACCCGTACTCGCCGTTCGACCTCTGGCGCGAGGTCAGCCACTACGGCTCGACCCCGGCCACCGCTCAGAACTTCGTGCAGGACCACGGCGACAAACTCTACCGTCGCAGCCTCTACACCTACTGGAAGCGCACGGCCCCGCCCGCGAACATGATGGCCTTCGACGCCCCGAACCGCGAGGTCTGCACGGTGACACGCGGTAACACGACAACCCCGCTCCAGGCGCTCGTCACCCTGAACGACGTCCAGTTCGCCGAGGCCGCCCGCGTCCTCGCGGCCCGGACGCTCGCCCGACCCGGCGACGACGAGGCCCGCCTCCGCTGGGCCTTCCGCGAGGTGGTCTCCCGCGAGCCCTCGGACCGCGAGCTCGCCGTCGCGCGCCGCACCTTGGCCCGCGAGCGCCAACGCTACGCCGCCGACCCCGCCCGCGCCACCGCGGCCCTGCAGGTCGGCGAGGCCCCGGCCGCGCCCCTGCCCGTGCCCGAGCAGGCCGCCTGGATGCAGGTCGGCGTCCTTCTCCTCAACCTCAGCGAAACCGTCACCCGTAACTAATCCCATGGATCCCCGCGCTGAATTCACCAACCACCTGACCCGCCGGACCTTCCTCGGGCAGACCGCCCGCGGCGTCGGCGGCCTCGCCTTGGGCACCATGCTCATGCCCGAGCTGCTCGGCGCCGCCAAGACCGGCGGCAGTCGCGTGGCCGGCCTACCCGGGCTGCCGCACTTCGCCCCCAAGGCCAAGCGCGTGCTCTGCCTCTTCCAGTCCGGCGGCCTCTCGCACGTCGACCTCTTCGACCACAAGCCCATGCTGAAGCAGATGGCCGGCAAGGACCTGCCGCCCTCCGTGAAAGGCACGCAGCGCCTGACCGGCATGACCAGCGGCCAAGGCAGCTACCCGTGCACGCCCGCGCTCAAGGACGGCAAGCTTTGCGGCAAGAACGGCCTCTGGATCAGCGACCTACTCCCGCACCTGCAGACGGTCGCCGACGAGTTGTGCTTCATCAAGAGCCTCCACACCGAGGCGATCAACCACGACCCGGCGATCACGTTCATGAACACGGGGAACCAGCAGCCGGGTTACGCCAGTATGGGCGCCTGGGCCAGCTATGGCCTCGGCACCGAGAACGCCAACCTCCCCGCCTTCGTCGCGATGGTCTCGCAAGGCACCGGCAAGAACCCGGGCCAGCCGGTCTTCTCGCGCCTCTGGGGCAGCGGCTTCCTGCCTTCCAGCCACCAAGGCGTCGGCCTGCGTCCGGGCGCCAACCCCGTGCTCTACCTGCAGAACCCGCCCACCGTCGACGGCGAGCAGCGCCGCGCCTTGCTGGACGACCTGGCCGCCCTCAACGAGGAGCGGGCCAAGGAGATCGGCGACCCCGAGACCGTCACCCGCGTGAAAGCCTACGAGATGGCCTTTCGCATGCAGACCTCGGTACCGGAGCTGACCGATATCTCCCAGGAATCCCGCGAGACCCTGGCGGCCTACGGCCCCGAGGTCACCCGCCCCGGCTCGTACGCGGCCAACTGCCTACTGGCCCGCCGCCTGCTCGAACGCGACGTCCGCTTCGTCCAACTCTTCCACCGCGGCTGGGACCAGCACATCGCCCTCTCGCGTCAGCTGCCCAACCAGTGCCACGACATCGACCAGCCGACCGCCGCCCTGATCAAGGACCTGAAGGCGCGCGGCATGCTCGAGGACACGCTGGTGGTCTTCGCGACCGAGTTCGGCCGCACGGCCTTCAGCCAGGGTGGCTTCGGCAACCCGGGCGCCGGGCGCGACCACCACGGCCGTTCCTTCACCGTCTGGCTCGCCGGCGGCGGCGTGAAGGCCGGCTACGAGCACGGCGCCACGGATGAGTTCGGCTATAACATCGCCAAGGACCCCGCGCACCTGCGCGACCTCCACGCGACCATCCTGCACTGCCTCGGTATCGACCACGAGCGCTTCACCTACAAGTTCCGCGGACTGAACGTGAAGCTCACCGGCGTCGAGGAAGCCCACGTGATCAAGGGAGTGTTGAGCTAGGGCCGAGGTTAGTTGATCCGTTGACCAGTTGACCGGTTGGCCGGGGTGAGAGGCATTAGGGTCAGGGTCAGGCGGCAGGGTCAGGGGAAGGACAGAGACTCCACCGGAGGCTACATCTGCACCTCTGGTTAACTGGCCAACCGTTCAACCGGTCAACCACCCCCGGGCCCCTTACCTTGTGAGGGTCGCGCTGGTGACCTTATTCTTGGCGGGGTCGTAGATGTAACCGGTCAGGACGACCTTGGTGACCGTGTAGGTCTGGGTGCCTTTCACGGCAGAGGAGAGTCGAGGGGTGTTGAGCGTGACCTGACCACGCGAATTGGTCCGGGCCGTGACCGTACCGGAGACAAGGCCGCTGGCGGCGATGGTCACATTGGCGTTCGGCGCCGGCTTGCCCGCGTGGTCGAGGATTGTGACGGTGCCGGTGATGTAACCCGAGGTGCTGCTGCTCCTCACCCAGGACATCGTGATGCCGGAGACGTTGACGTAACGCATGGTCGACGGCGGCGTAGCGGCCACGGCGATCAGCAGGGTCGCGGTCGCGGTGGCGCCGGCATTGTCAGTGACGGTCAGCCGAGCGGTGTAGTTACCAGCGGCCGAGTAGGTCTTGGTGACGTTGGACAGGATCGAGGTGGTGCCGTCGCCAAAGTCCCAGAGGTAGCTGGCGATGAGCCCGTCCGGGTCACGGGAATTGTTACCGACGAAGTTGACCGTGAAAGGCGCGGTACCGGAAATCGTGCCGTTGGCGGAGACCGCGGGGCTGGTGCCGGCGGTGGTGGCCACCGGAGGCTGATTCACGACGACGGCGGCCGGCCAGCTGCCGGAAAGGCTGAAACGACCGAGCGACGAGTAATCGGTGTAGCCGGTCAACGGGTCATTGGTACTGCCCTTGCCATCGACCACGATGTAATAGGTGCCGCCCGAGACGGGCACCGAGAGATTGGCGCCCATCCCGGCGGCGACACCCTGCGCTAGCACGAGACCGTTGGCGTCGACCAGGGAAAGCGACAGGTTGAGATTGGGCGAGGGCTGGCCGACGAGTCCGGAGATGTTCACGGTACCGGTGCCGGCGGTGATCCGGAACCAGTCCTGGTCGGCGCGATCGGCGATGATGCCACCGGCGGTGAAACTGGCGCCGGAAACCGCGGCGGCGGTGGTCGCGGTCGACCCATGCTCATCGGGGACGCGCGGGATACGGCCCGTGATGAGCGTGACCTGGTCCTGCGTGTTGTTCGAAAGGGGGTAGTCGCCGCGGGTCCACTGGACCACGTTCTTATAGTAGCCGACGCCCATGATCGGCGCCCAGTCGCCATGGCCGGTGTAATACTCGACGCCGGTGGTCTGGCCGGAGTGGTAAAGACCAAGGGTATGGCCGACCTCATGGGAGGTCGCTTCGGCGATATAGCGCCCGCTGTTACTGAGCTGCTGCGGGAAGACAAAGGCGGGTACATCGTTGACGGTGGTCGTCGCCGCGACGACGCCGCCGAAGGAGCCGACGTAGGCGACCCCGCCGGCGGAGGCGCCGAGCCACTGCGTGCTGGAACCGCCGATGACGCAACGCACGCCATGGGCGGCGTCCGAGGAGGCGGTGCGGCGAAGCTTCTCCACGCCCGGGTCTTCCGTCGTGACGTCCACATCCCAAGCGGCATAATCTTCTGCGACGCGACGCCAGATATCCTGGATGACCGTGCGCTCGGCGTCGGAGAACGCCGCCGGATTGCCATCGGTGTCGAAGGCCGGGGTCACGATCGGGGCTCCCGCGGCATAGGCGTTGTTCCAGGAGGTCCCGGTCGTGGTGTGGCCGTTGAAGTCCAGGAAGATGACCTTAGCGGCGCCGGGGCGCGAATGGAGGAGGAAGGTGTTGGCGAGCGGCTGGTTCGCGGTCGCGGTGTAGGCCGTGGTATCCGGACCGACCTGCGCCTGGGCGCCGAGACAGATGAAGTGGGCGCGGTTGGAGCGATCGAAGTAGAGGTGCTTGTGGTTACCGCAGGCGCGGTCGAAGCCGACCCGCTCCACTCCCGACTCATCAGCCGCGCGATCGCGCTCGGCACGCGTCGTCTTGTCGGCATTGCGCCGGGAAGTGTTCGTACCGTTGCCGGTCGAGGTGACGTTCGGGTTCGTCGAGGTCGCGGCACCGGCCGGGGCGGGCTGGGCCTCCAAAAGCGAAAGGGCCAAACCAGCGGCGACGAAGGCCGAAAGCAAGCGGGGGTACATGAGGCAAAATCTAAAGCCTTTGGGCAGTGCGACAACCCCATTGTGGCGGTTTCACTTGTGCCTAAGGCCGTCCGCCCCTAGGTCGGGGGTATGCGCCCCACCACGGTTAAAAGCCTCTTCTTGAGTCTATTTATGAGTTTGTCGGCAGGCAGCCTCGTCGCCGCGGAAAGCACCCCCGCCCGCCCGCCCAACGTCATCGTCATCCTGGTGGACGACATGGGGCAGACGGACGCGGCCTGCTATGGTAGCCGCCTCTACGCCACTCCCCATATCGACCAGCTGGCCAAGGACGGCGTCCGCTTCACGGACGGGTACTCCGCCTGCACGGTCTGCTCCCCCACCCGCGCGGCCCTCCTGACCGGCAAGTACCCGGCCCGGCTGCACCTGACCGACTGGATCGCGGGTCACGATAAGCCCAAGGCGAAACTCAAGATCCCGGCGTGGCAGAAGTTCCTGCCGCTCGAGGAGATCACCCTGGCCGAACAGCTCAAGGCCGCCGGCTATGCCACGGCCAGCATCGGCAAGTGGCACCTCACGCCGGCCCTCAAGGAAGGCGACCAAGCCTACTTCCCCGAAAAACACGGATTCGATCTCAACGTGGGCGGCTACCACCGCGGCCAACCGCCCGCCTACGTGGCGCCCTACAACATCCCCACCCTGCCCGAAGGACCGAAGGGCGAGTTCCTCACGGACCGCGAAGCGGCCGAGGCGGTGAAGTTCATCGAGGCAAACAAGGACAAGCCGTTCTTCCTCTACCTCCCGCACTACGCGGTGCACACCCCGATCGCGGGCAAGCCCGAGGTCGTGGACAAGTTCAAGGCGAAGGTGCAGGCGGACCCGACGCTCAAGCAGCGCAACGCGACCTACGCGGCGCTCGTGAGCAGCGTCGACGATGCGCTGGGGACGATCCGCGCGAACCTCCGCCGCCTCAAGCTCGAGGAGAACACGGTCATCTTCTTCACGGGCGACAACGGCGGCCTGCTGCCGATCACCGAGAACAGCCCTTACCGGGCCGGCAAGGGTTCTGCCTACGAGGGCGGGGTCCGCGTGCCGTTCATCGCCTATTGGCCCGGCGTGACCAAGGCCGGCGTGGTCGAGGCCACCCCCGCCATCACGCTCGACCTCTACCCGACCGTGCTGGAGATGACCGGCGTCAAGCCGCTCGCCTCCGTGGTCGATGGCCGGAGCCTGGCCCCGGTGCTACGCGGCGGCAAAATCGACCGCGACACGCTTTACTGGCACTACCCGCACTACCACCCGGGCGGCGCCACGCCGTACAGCGCGATCCGCAAGGGCGACTTCCGGCTGGTCCACTTCTACGAGGACAACCGCGACGAGCTCTACGACCTGTCCCAGGACATCGGCGAGACCAAGGACCTCGCGAGCACCCAGGCCACGCGGGCGAAAGCGATGCGCGAGCAGCTCGACGCCTGGCTGAAGTCGGTCGACGCGCAACTGCCCACGTCCAACCCCGACTTCGACCCGAACGCGGGCAAGGCCAAGGGCGGCGAAGGCAAGAAGAAGGCCGCGAAGTAAACCTTACTTCGCGCCCTTCGGCGCCTCGTCGAACCCGGGCAGCTCGCCCGTGTGCGTGACCTTGATCTCGGCGATGCGGCCGGCGAAGCCGGCGCAGAGCAGGAAGACGCGCAGGGGCATGGGTTCCTTCTACCCCACCCCTGAGCCTCGCCAACCCGAAACCTCGGGCCTACTTCGCGCCTTCGGCCTTCTTCTTGGCGGCGTTCTTCGCGGCCTTCGCCTGGCGCTCGCGATGGGTGCGCTCGCCGGTGGCGTCCGGGTCATCGACGTCGGGCACCAGCAGCTCGGTCCGGAGGCGCTTCAGGCGCGCCTCGAGGTCGGCCTGGATGGCGGCGTACTCCGGCTGCCCCGCGAAACTCCGCAACTCCCGGGGGTCCTTGGCGGTGTCGAACAGGTCGACGGCGTCATGGCCGACGCCGTAGTAGTGCACCAGCTTATGCTTCTCGGTGATGATGCCGTAATGGGGCGAGACGTGGTGCGGCTCGGGGTACTCGTAATAGTGGTAATAAAACTCCTGGCGCCAGTCCGGCGGGACCTGACCGGCGAGGAGCGGACGGAGGCTGCGCCCCTGCATGTCGGCCGGAGCCGGGACGCCGGCCATGTCGAGGAAGGTCTGGGCGAGGTCGACGTTCGCGACGAGGGACTTGTTGACCGAACCCGCGGGGGTGACGCCGGGCCAGCGCACGAGGAGCGGCGTGCGGACGGACTCCTCGAAGATCCAGCGCTTATCGAACCAGCCATGCTCGCCGAGGTAGAAGCCTTGGTCGGCCGAGTAGACGACGATGGTGTTCGCGAGCAGGCCCTCCTCCTCGAGGTACTTCAGGACGCGGCCGACGTTGTCGTCGACCGACTTCACGCAGCCGAGGTAATCGTGCATGTAGCGCTGGTAGCGCCACTTGACCAGGTCGCGACCCTGGGGCTTCGCCCGCTGGTAGGCCTCGTTGATCGGACCATAGTAGGCGTCCCAGACCTTGGCCTGCTCGGGCGTGATGCCGGGCGGGTGGACGAGCTTCATGTCGAGCGGGTTGATGGTCTTGGCCAGGGTCATGTCCTGGTCGCCGACCGCGTGGGCGCGATTGGCGTAGTCATCGAACAACGTGTCCGGCTCGGGGTAGACACGTCCCTTGTCCCACCCGAGGTCCGTGAGATTGGGCGACCATTCGCGGTGCGGGGCCTTCTGCTGGCACATCAGCAGGAAGGGCTTGGACTTGTCGCGCTTGGCCAACCAGCCGAGGGAGACGTCGGTGGTGATATCCGTCACGTAACCCGAAGTCTTCACGATGCCGGCGGCCGTCTTCATGGACGGGTTGTAATAGATACCCTGCCCCAGGAGGATCTGCCAGAAGTCGAAACCGGTCGGGTCGGTGTTGAGGTGCCACTTGCCGATCATCGCGGTCTGGTAACCGGCGGCCTGCAGGAGTTTCGGGAACGTCGTCTGGGCCCCGTTGAAGACGGAGTTGGTGTTGTTGTAGAAACCGTTCCGGTGGGAATACTTGCCGGTCAGGATCACCGCGCGGCACGGGCCGCAGATGGAGTTCGTGACCAGCGCCCGGTCGAAGCGCATGCCTTCCCGGGCGATCCGGTCGATATTCGGGGTCTGGATGAGTTTCCGCTCGTCGCCGTAGGCGCTGATGGCCTGGTAGGCATGGTCATCGGAGTAGATGAAGACGATGTTCGGGCGAGTCGGTTCGGCGGCGGACAAGAGGCCGCTGACCAGACAGAGAAAGGATGCCAGGATTCGCATGG
Organism: uncultured Opitutia bacterium; assembly: GCA_903882335.1. Taxonomy (GTDB): domain Bacteria; phylum Verrucomicrobiota; class Verrucomicrobiia; order Opitutales; family UBA953; genus UBA953. The sequence goes on from CAIRWP010000271.1 coordinate 7,965, forward strand.
GGTTTATGACGATATATGAAGGCGGGTCCGTATCGGTCAATCGGTAACCTTTGTCGGCAAAACGGCACCGATTGAAACCTTCCTCAAGCCAACCTGTCTCTCACCTTCATGCGCCCGCTATTTCTTGCCTGCCTTTGCCTTGCGCTGACGGCATTCGCCGCACCCGACCCGACACCCCACCCGACCAAGAGCAGCCCTAAGGGCCTGCAGGTCCAGATGGTCGACGACGCCCTGGAACTCGGCATCCACCACGCCAACCTGAATATCAGGCTCAACAGCCTGCTCTCCCCCGAGAAGGAAGCCAAGCCGGGCCAGCCCACCGCTTCGGCCGATGGCTTCACGTTCGTGCTCAACCAGAATTACGTCGGGTCCTTGGATCGTCAGATCAAACCCATGAGCGACAAGGGCGTCGTGGTCTCGCTCATCGTCACCACCTCGCGCTCGCCCAACGAACGCATCCGGAAGCTGACCATCCACCCGCAGGCCGACCCGGTCAAAGGCACGACGATGGCCTCCGACACAGTCACCCCCGAGGGCCGCGCCTGCTATAAGGCGCTCACCGAGTTCATCGCCCAACGCTGGTCGTCGGCCGACGCCAAGCACGGACGCGTCTGGGGCTGGATCGTCAGCAATGAAGTAAACGCCCATAACGAGTGGCATCAGATGGGACCGGCGACCGCCGAGGAGGTCGCCATTCAATACGAAGACCAGGTCCGCCTCGCTTGGGAATCCCTGCGTCGCCATTCGGCCAACGCCCGCGTGTATATCTCGATGACGCA
>CAIRWP010000272.1 GCA_903882335.1 uncultured Opitutia bacterium
GCGGCGGCGGAGAGGCCGGCCGGGCCGGAGCCGATGATGGCGACCTTCTTGCCGGTGCGCTTCACGGGCGGGCGGGGGATGACCCAGCCGTTCTCCCAGCCCTTATCGACGATCGAGACCTCGATGTTCTTGATGGTCACGGCCGGGCGGTTCATGCCGAGGACGCAGGAGCCTTCGCACGGGGCGGGGCAGACGCGGCCGGTGAACTCCGGGAAGTTATTCGTCTTGTGCAGGCGCTCCAGCGCTTCGCGCCAGAGACCCTTGTAGACGAGGTCGTTCCACTCGGGGATCAGGTTATTGATCGGGCAGCCCGCGGCCATTCCGCTGATGAGCTTGCCCGTGTGGCAGAACGGCACGCCGCAGTCCATGCAGCGCGCCCCCTGGGTGCGGAGCTTCTCGTCGGAATGGTGGTGGTGGATCTCCTTCCAGTCGCCGATGCGGACGAGCGGTTCGCGGTCCGTCGGGAGCTCGCGCTGGAATTCGAAGAAGCCGGTAGGTTTTCCCATGATTGCGAAGGGTTGGTGTCTCTGGGGTGGTGGGCTCAGCCGCCGCCGACGCGGGCTTCGTCGCGGGCGTTGACTTCGAACGCTTCCTGGAGGGCGGCGTCGCCGGAGAGACCCTTGGCCTGCGCGGCGGCGATGGCCTGCAGCACGCGCTTGTAGTCCTTGGGCATGACCTTGACGAACTTGGCGACGGACGCTTCCCAGTCGGCGAGCAGGGCCTTGGCCTTCTGGCTACCCGTGAGGTCGGCGTGGCGCTGGACCAGCGCGCGGAGCTCGGCGGCGTCGGCGCCTTCGACCTTCTCGAGGCCGACCATCTGCTTATTGCAGCGGGTGGCGAAGTCGGCCTTCTCGTCGAGGATGTAGGCCACGCCGCCGGACATGCCCGCGGCGAAGTTGCGGCCCGTGGTCCCGAGGACGACGACCTTGCCGCCCGTCATGTACTCGCAACCGTGGTCGCCCACGCCTTCGACGACGGTGGTCACGCCGGAGTTGCGCACGCAGAAGCGCTCGCCCGCGACGCCGCGGAAGAAGGCTTCGCCGGAGGTCGCGCCGTAGAGGGCGACGTTGCCGAGGAGGATGTTGTCCTCGGCCTTGAAGGTGGCCTGGGCGTCGGGGTAGACGAGGATGCGGCCGCCGGAGAGGCCCTTGCCGACGTAGTCGTTGGCGTCGCCCTCGAGCTCGATGGTCACGCCTGCGGGAATGAAGGCGCCGAGGGACTGGCCCGCGCTGCCCTTGAACTTGAGGTGGATGGTGCCGTCCGGCAGGCCATGCCAGTGCTTCTTGGTGATCTCGTTGCCGAGGATCGTGCCGACGACGCGGTGGGTGTTCTTGATCTCGCCTTCGTAGCGGACCTTCTCGCCCTTCTCGATGGCCGGGCGGCACTTCTCCAGCAACACGGAGAGGTCGAGGCCCTTCTCGAGGCCATGGTCCTGCTTCTCGGTGCAGTAGCGGCCGAACTCGGGGCCGACCTTCGGCGAGTAGAGGAGCTTGGAGAGGTCGATGCCCTTGGCCTTCCAGTGGTCGACGGCGTGGCGCGCCTCGAGGACGTCGGTGCGGCCGACCATCTCGTTGAGGGTGCGGAAACCGAGGGAGGCCATGATCTCGCGGACTTCCTGCGCGATGAAGCGCATGAAGTTGACCGCGTCGTTGGGGTCGCCCTGGAAGTTCTCGCGGAGCTTGGGGTCCTGGGTGGCGACGCCGACGGGGCAGGTGTTCAGGTGGCACACGCGCATCATGATGCAACCGAGCGACACGAGCGGGGCGGTGGCGAAGCCGAACTCCTCGGCGCCGAGGAGCGCGGCGACGACGACATCGCGGCCGGTCTTCAACTGGCCGTCGGTCTCGACGACGATGCGCGAGCGCAGGTTATTGAGGACGAGCGTCTGGTGGGTCTCGGCGAGGCCGAGTTCCCACGGCAGGCCGGCGTGCTTGATGGAGGTCTGGGGCGAGGCGCCCGTACCGCCGTCGAAGCCGGAGATGAGCACGACGTCCGCGTGGGCCTTGGCGACGCCGGTGGCGATGGTGCCGACGCCGACCTCGGAGACGAGCTTCACGCTGACGCGCGCGGCGCGGTTCGCGTTCTTCAGGTCATGGATGAGTTCCGAAAGGTCCTCGATCGAGTAGATGTCGTGGTGCGGCGGCGGGGAAATGAGGCCCACGCCGGTGGTGGAGTGACGGACCTTGGCGATCCAGGGGTAGACCTTGCCGCCGGGGAGCTGGCCGCCTTCGCCGGGCTTCGCGCCCTGGGCCATCTTGATCTGCACTTCTTTGGCCTGAGTGAGGTAGAGGCTGGTGACGCCGAAGCGGCCGGAGGCGACCTGCTTGATGGCGGAGTTCTTGGAGTCGCCTTGGGCGTTGGTCCAGGTGTAGCGCTCGGGGTCCTCGCCGCCTTCGCCGGTGTTGGACTTGCCGCCGATGCGGTTCATCGCGATGGCGAGGCTCTCGTGGGCTTCCTTGGAGATGGAGCCGTAGCTCATCGCGCCGGACTTGAAGCGCTTGAGGATGGTGTCGACGGATTCGACCTCCTCGACCGGCACCGCGGCGCGGGGCTTGAACTGGAGCAGGCCGCGCAGCGTGAAGATCTGCTGCATCTGGTTGTTCACCAGGCCGGTGTAGACCTTGAAGGTCTCGTAGTTGCCGGTGCGCACGGCCTTCTGGAGGCTGTGGATGACCTGCGGGCTGAAGAGGTGGGCTTCGCCTTCGTTGCGCCATTGGTAGTCGCCGCCGACGGTAAGGGTCGAGGCGGTCTCGACGCGCTCGGTGTAGGCGAGGCGGTGGCGGGCGAGGGTTTCCTCGGCGATGGCCGCGAGGTCCGCGCCTTCGATGCGGGTGGCGGTGCCGGTGAAGTACTGGTCGACGACCTTCTGCTGGAGGCCGACGCACTCAAAGATCTGGGCGCCGAGGTAGCTCTGGATGGTCGAGATGCCGATCTTGGAGGCGACCTTGACGATGCCCTTCGTGGCGGCCTTCACGTAGTTCTTGCAGGCCGTGTAATGGTCGACGCCGACGAGCAGGCCCTGGCGGATCATGTCGTCGAGGGTCTCGAACGCGAGGTACGGGTTGATGGCGGCGCAACCGTAGCCGATGAGCGTGCAGAAGTGGTGGACTTCGCGCGGCTCACCCGACTCGAGGATGAGGCCGACCTTGGTGCGCTTGCCTTCGCGGATCAGGTAGTGGTGCAGGCCGGCGACGGCGAGCAAGGGCGGGATGGCCGCGTTGTGGCGGTCGACGCCGCGGTCGCTCAGGATGATGAGGTTGATGCCGGCGTCGATGTGCAGGCCGGCCTGACGGCAGACCTCGGCCATCGCCTTCTCGAGGCCCTGGGCACCGTCGCGCGGGTCGAACAGGGTGGGGATGGTGACCGAGCGGAACTGCCCCTGGGCCACGTGGCGGAGCTTCGCCAGCTCCTGGTTGGTGATGATCGGCGTGGTCAGCTCGATGAGGTGCGCGCTCGCGGGGTTGGGGTCGAGGAGGTTGCGCTCCGGTCCGATGGTGGTGACGGAGGAGGTGACGATCTCCTCGCGGATGCAGTCGATCGGCGGGTTGGTGACCTGCGCGAAGAGCTGCTTGAAGTAGTCGTAGAGGAGTTTCGACTTATTGGAGAGGACGGCCAGGGGGATGTCCGTGCCCATCGAGCCGGTGGCCTCGACGCCGTCCTTGCCCATCGGGACGAGGAGCTTGCGCTGGTCCTCGAAGGTGTAGCCGAAGGCCAGCTGACGCTGGACGACGGTCGAGTGGTCGGCGGTCGGGACCTCGGGGGCGTCGGTGATGTCGGCCAGCTTGATGAGGTTCTTGTTGAGCCACTCGCGGTAGGGCTTCTGGGCGGCAATCTTCTGCTTGATCTCCTCGTCGGGGACGATGCGGCCTTCCTCCATGTTCACGATGAACATGCGGCCCGGCTGCAGGCGGCCCTTGGCGGCGACGTTGGCGGGGTCGATCGGTAGGACGCCGGCCTCGGAGCCCATGATGACGTAGTCGTCCTTGGTGACGTAATAGCGGGAGGGGCGCAGGCCGTTGCGGTCCAGGGTGGCGCCGATCATGGTGCCGTCGGTGAAGACGACGGACGCGGGGCCGTCCCACGGCTCCATGAGGCAGGACTGGTACTCGTAGAAGGCCTTCTTCTCCGGGCTCATGGATTCATGGCCGTTCCAGGGCTCGGGAATCATCATCATCATGGCCTCGGGCAGCGAGCGTCCGCCCATGACCATGAGCTCGAGCACGTTGTCGAACATCGCGGAGTCGGAACCGTTCGGGTTCACGACTGGGACGATCTTCTTGATGTCGGCGCCGAAGAGCGGGGAGGCCAGCAGGGGCTCGCGCGCCTTCATCCAGTTCACGTTGCCGCGCAGGGTGTTGATCTCGCCGTTGTGGGCGATGAAGTGGTAAGGGTGCGCGCGTTCCCAGCTCGGGAAGGTGTTGGTCGAGAAGCGGGAGTGGACGAGCGCCAGGGCGGTGTCCATCGACGGGTCGGCCAGGTCCTTGAAGTACTTGCCGACCTGTTCGGGCATGAGCATGCCCTTGTAGATGAGGGTGCGGCAGGAGAGGGAACTGGCGTAGTAGAACTCGTCCTTGCCGGAGGCGCGCAGCTGGTAGTGGGCCTGCTTGGAGACGATGAACAGCTTGCGCTCGAAGTCCTGGTCGGTGGCGAGGGACGCCGGCCGGCCGATGAAGGCCTGGCGCACGCGGGGTTCACTCTTCTGGGCGGTGGCGCCGAGCGAGGAGTTGTCGGTCGGGACGTCGCGCCAGCCGAGGAAGGTGAGGCCTTCGGCCTTCACGATCGCCTCGAAGGTCTTCTCGCTCTCGGCCCGGATCTTGGCATCCGGGGAGACGTAGAGCATGCCGACGCCATAGTGGCCCGGCTTGGGTAGGCCGGCGGGGCCGTGCTTGGCGAAGAAACCGTGGGGAAGCTGGAGGAGGATGCCGGCGCCGTCACCGGTGTTGGTCTCGCAGCCGCAGGCGCCGCGGTGGTCCAGGTTCACCAGGATGGTCAGGGCCTGCTGGATGATCTCGTGGGAGCGCTTGCCTTTCATCTGGCAAACGAAGCCGACGCCGCAGGCGTCATGCTCAAACTGGGGGTCGTACAGACCCTGTTTCTCGGGGAGGCCGGGATTCTTCATTGCTTGGTGTGGGCGGAAAAGAGTGGCGAAAGTTGGCGGTGGGAGCCGGTGCCCTTGGGAAGTTCGCAAGGATGTGAAATCTAGTGGGCAATAATCCCCCTCTGTCAAAGGCAAGTTACAGGTTGACCGGACCCCCGCGGGAGCCCTTTCAGCCTCGGTGCTGACGGCTTTTTCCCATTTGCCTAATTTTGTTAGGAAAAGTGGCGAACGATGGGCAGGCTCATGGAGGGCTGGACGACTCGAGGGCCGGAGGGCTGGAGGACTCGAGGACCGGAGGGCTGGAGGACTGGAGGGCCGTAGCCAGGTAGGGCTGACCGTCCTCGGTCGGCCGCGTGCTCCCGCCCCCTCCACCCTCGTGTCCTCCGGCCCTCGTGTCCTCCCTCTCCGCCCGCCATCCTTGACTTCCGCTCCCCCCGCCCCGACTGACTTATCCATGAAAGCCGACAACGAGCTCTACCGCCAGCTGCGGGAACTGCCGCCCCAGCAGCTCTGGATGGAGGAGGTGCCGAAGTTCGACCGTCTGTCCCCGAAGGAGCGCAACCAGCAGGTCGCCTTGGTCCGGGCGGTGGGGGTGGTCTTCTCGACTTCCCGTAATCCGGAGATGAAGGCGGCGGTGAAGGCATGGATGGTGGGCCTGCTGCAGGACCCGAACGAGAAGATCCGCCGCTACGCCACCGCCGCGATCCCGAAGCTCGGCGGCGACGAGTCCTCCGAGCGTAAGTTGCTGGATATCCTGCAGACGACCCAGGTCGATCGCGAGAAGCGCAAGGTCGCCGAGGCCTTGGAAAAGATCGGCGGCGCCGAGACCCTCAAGGTGGTCGCGGGGAAGGGGGACCAGCTGGTGTCCGAGCAGAAGGTGCGCGCGAGCGTGGCCCGCTTGGAGGGGCCGGGTGCGATCCGCATGGACGCGATTTTGCCCAAGCAGGCTGGCCTGAAACTGCACCTGCGTTGCCGCGCGGGGTTGGAGTCGATCGTCGCCGACGAGTTGCGTGAGGCCGAGGCCCGCCAAGGGAAATTCCGCGTCGTCGAGGTGCGGGGGACCTGCGTGGTGGTCGAGCCCAAGGGGCCGTTCTCGCTGGCCGACCTTTATCGCTTCCGTTGCTTCGACACCGCGAGCTTCGTGCTCGGTCTGGTCCGCTCCCCGCAGTCGGCCACGGCGATCGAGGAACTGGCCAAGCTGGTCGCCTCCCCGCTGGCGGAGTTTTTGATGAAGAGCCTGACCGAGGGCGCCCTGCGCTACCGCCTCAGCATGTTGGCCGAAGGTAATCACGATGCGGCGGTCGCGAAGGTCACCGCGGAGGCCTTCCGCCTCAACCCGCGCATCCTCAATGACGCCCGCGAATCGCCTTGGTCCGTCGACGTCCTGTTCAATGAGATCAGCGCCTCGGTGGAGCTCCGCCCGCGGGTCAGTCCGAACCCCCGTCTTTATTACCGCACCGATGCCATCAACGCGGCTTCCCACCCACCCTTGGCGGCTTGTCTGGCTCGCCTCGCCGGCAAGCAGGCCGACGAACTGGTGTGGGATCCGTTCTGCGGTTCGGGCCTCGAGCTCATCGAGGCGGCCTTGTTCGGCGACGTGGCTCAGGTGGTCGGTACCGACATCGACCCGGCGGCGATCGCGATCGCCCAGGCGAATTTCACCGCGGCCAAGCTGCCGCGGACGAAGGGTGCTTTCTATGCCTGCGACTTCCGCGACGTGACCAAGATCCCGCAGCTCGACCGCGGCAAGGTCTCGCTGGTCATCTCCAACCCGCCGCTCGGCCGCCGCGTGCGCGTGCCGAACATGCATGGCCTCTTCGCCGACCTCTTCCGGCTCTCCTCCGAAGTCCTGCGCTCCGGCGGTCGCCTCGTCTTCGTCAACCCGCTGCGCCTCGAATCCGTCGACCCGACCCTGCGCCTCGAGTCCCGCCGCCCGGTGGATCTCGGCGGCTATGAGTGCCGCGTCGAAGTCTATCGGAAGCGCTGAGGGCTCGTTGGCGGGTGAGCGGGTAAGTGGGCGCGCGAGCCGCCCGCCGGGGCGGTCGGGCCAGCCCCTTTTTCTTATGTCAGACCTATGACAGGCGTGGGCCTAGACGCGCGCCCGCGGCCGGGTAGACTGGTTCGCCATGAGCCACGACGATGATGACGACGGCGAAAGCTGGGTGGAGAAGATCTGCAACGACCGGAACTACCTGGTCATCGGAGACGGGGAGAGCCTGGTCGCCGACTGGCCGGGTTGGTTGACCGGCATCGCGGAGACGCGGCAGGGCTTGTTCGACGAGGCCGAGGCCTTGGGGTTCGACGGGGTCGATTTCGCGTCGCCGCCCGATCTGGATGATGCCTCCGACGTCGAGGGCTTCCTCGAGGGACTCGGCGTCTCCGTCTCGACCGATTTCATCGAGCGTACCGGCGGCTCATCCCATGATGCCTTCGCGTATGTGCGCAAGAAATCGATTCCTGCGATCAAGGCGCGCGAGGAGCGGCGGGTCGAGGTCGCCCGCCGACGCCTGCTGAAGGATGCCGTGAAGCGCCTGACGCCCGACCCCGACGCACCTTACCTGGACCGGTTCACGGCGCTCAAGCGGATGCTCTCCGCCCAGGACGAGGCCTTCATCGAGAAGGTGGCTCGCCTCGAAGAAGCTGAGAAGGCCAAGCGGGCGGCCGCGGGGGAAGTCCGGGAACTGCGCCTGATCATCGAGTCCTTGAAGGCCGAGAAAGAGGCGCTGGAGGGCAGTCTCGCGGGCGAGGCCAAGCGGACCGAGGCGCGGTTGAGCGAAGAATCCCGCAAACTCGCCAAGTACGAGGAGCTCGTCGTCGCCCTCCGGCTAGGTTTCGGGGTCAGTTTGGACGGACCCTTGCTGACTTTTGCCGATGGCTCCGGTTACCTCATCGAGGGTGTCTTCGGCGAGGCCTTGTCGGCCCAGGAAGGCTTCAAGGGATTGCTTGAGTCCGCGCCGGTGAAGTCGGGCCGAGTCCAGCTGGTCTCCTTTCGTAGCTTCTTCCGCAAGGGCTTCAGCCATGGGGGAGCGTTGGATCTCGGTGAAGCCCAGCGACGCTTCGACCGACGCTTCTCGTGGGGCCGGGCTTGGTGGGTCGTCCTTTGCGTGACCTTCGGCTTCTTTGAGGGTAGGTTTGAGCCTAGCCGCTCGCTGGATTTCCGCGTCCCCCAAGAGCGCGAGGACGAGTGGCGGGCGCTGCTGAAGAAGGGGTGGTAGGGGATCTGTCGTGGAGCTGATCGTCCATCGGCTAGCCGTTGGCAGGCAGCGGTGTCCGGGGATGGGTCAGCCCAGCCTTTACTCCGCGATGAGCAGGGCGGCGGAGGCGGGCGGCAGGGTCACGGTGGCCTTGCCGGCCGTGAGGGTGAGCGGCTCGTTCGTTTGCGGCGTCCACTTGCCTTCGGCGTTCACGGCCGCACCCGCGAAGGTCACGCCTGCGGTGGCATCGACGCTGGGCGCGGTGAGCCGCAGGACTTGCCCTGCCTTGAAGGCGGCCCCGAGGTCGAGCTGGGCGGCCACCGGCTGGGCTAGGTCCTTGTTGAGCAAGGTCACCCGCAGTTTGCCATCGGACCCGCGCACGGCGTGGGCCACGAAATTGGCGGCGCACTTTGTTTCCGACGCCACGAGCCGGCCTTGCGCGGCCTGGCTGAAGAAGAGCAGGCCGTAGTAGAGCGGGGCGGCGCCGTAGGTTTCCGCCTGCTTGTCGTAAACGATGGGGGAGTAATTATTGGCGGTGAAACTCCCGTGGAGGTTGACCCCTTGGCCGCCGCGGGTGGCGACATCGAAGAGGAAGTCGATCGACCACAGCGCCGAGGCGAAGGCGTTGCTCACGCCGCGTTTACCTCCGCCGGAGGCCGTGTTGCACTCGCCCACGCGGTAAGGCACGCCGACCGCTTGGGCATCGGCCAGCTTGATCGCCCAATCGTCGGGATACTTCTCGCCGAGGAGCTTTTCGATAGAGGTGAAGCGCTGGGCCAGTGGGTCGGTCTCCGGCGCGGACAGCGGGTAGACATGCGAGGTAGCCAGCACCACGCGGGTTTTGAAGTCGGCCATGAAGAGCGGCATCCACTTCGTGCTCTTGGTCAGCGCCGGGCCCGTCAGCGGAGCCTGTGGCCGCTTCGCGACGATGGCGTCGGCTGTCGCGGTGAACTCGGCCTTGTACTGCGGGTAGCCCCAGTTACCGGGTCGGATGCCCTCGCGCTTGGGCCCCTTCGGGTAGAGGTTCGGTTCATTGCCGATCTCGATGGCCAGGATCTCCTTCGCGCCCACCTGGAGGGCGTAGTCCGCCTCTGCGGCCGCCATGGCCGGGTTGTTCGCGCCGAGGTTGACCCCGTAGATGACCTTCCAGCCGGTGGCCCGGGCGAACGCGAAGAATTCATCCACCGATGCGGTCCCGATCGTGCGCGGATCGACCACATAGCGGTTGTCCTTCATCGATTCCCGCGGCGGCTGCCCGTCGCGCGTGAAGAAGGTGGAATCCACGTTGTTCGCCCCGATGCGCAGCACCCCCGGCCCCAGCGTCCGGCAGAGGTTGATCAGCGTCTGATTCTTCGGGTGGAAGCAATCGCGGGTCAGCAGCTTCTTCTCGGTGCTCAGTCCCACGAAATCAGTCGGCAGCAAGAGCCCGGGCTGGTCCGCATGGACCGTGACGGTCGCGGGGGTCGGCGAAGCGGCGGCAAGGGTGGCGGCGAATAACAGCGGCAGCATGGAGCCGAGGTTGGCCCAGCCGGCGGGGGCGGGGAAGGGCAAAAGCGCCAGCCACGCTTGCCAGGCCCGCTCAGGCCCCCTAGGAACCAAACATGAGATACCCCCTCTGGCTCCTTGGTCTGTGTTCCGTGGTCGCTTCGGCCGCCCCGATGAAGGTCTTCATTCTAGTCGGTCAGTCGAACATGGAGGGCCATGCCCGGGTCGAGACCATCGACTACATCGGCGACGACCCCGCCACGGCGCCGTTGCTCAAGCGCATGCAGGGCCCGGACGGTAAGCCGGCGGTCGGCGAGGGCGTTTGGATCACCTACCACACCGGCATCGGCGAGCGGAATGGCGAGGGCTTCGGCAAGCTGTCCACGGGCTACGGCTCGCGTCAGGATCCGACCAAGGACGGCGGCAAGATCGGTCCGGAATACACCTTCGGTCTCGCGATGGACCGCACGTTCCCGGAGCCGGTGCTGCTCATCAAGGCGGCCTGGGGCGGCAAATCCTTGAACTACGATTTCCGCTCGCCCAGCGCCGGCCCGTACCCGCGCACCCCGTCCGAGATCGAGAAGAACCGGAACACGCTCGAGAACTCCGGGCACTACTAC
>CAIRWP010000273.1 GCA_903882335.1 uncultured Opitutia bacterium
CCGCTGCCCGACGAACGCATCCCCGCCCTCAAGCCCTTCGCGTTCCTGAAATCCATGCGCCTCGTCCCCGCCAAGGCCGCCTTCACGCCCGAGCAGCAGGCGAAGATCCAGGCCATGCTTCCGCAGACCAAGATCGACTTTAAGTAAACCCTTATGAAAAAACTCCTCGTCCTGCTCTTCGCTCTCACGCTAGGAAACGCCTCTCCGCTCTTCGGCGCAGAGACCTTCAAGGTCGATGGCCAAAGGGCCGTGATTCATCCGGCGGCCAAGCCGGCGGAAGGCAAACCCTGGCTCTGGTATGCGCCCGCGCTCAATGGCAGCGTCTCAATCGTCCAGCACAAGCTCTACGCCGACGCCTGCCAGCAGGCCGGCATCGCCATCGCTGGCTACGACCTTGGCGAAGTCCGCGGGGCCCCGAAGAGCGCCGCACAGTTCACAAAATTCTACGATGAGATGGTGAAGCGCGGCTATTCGCCCAAGCCGATCTTGCTCGGTCAGAGCCGCGGCGGGATGATGACGCTCACCTGGGCATTCCGGAATCCGGATAAGGTGAAGGCGTGGATCGGCATCTACCCGGTCTGCAACCTCGCCAGCTGGCCGCTGAAGAACTCCAAGGCCCAGACGCTCGCTGACTTCGGCCTGACCGAAGCCGAACTCACGACCCGCCTCAAGGAGTTCAATCCGCCCGAGAACCTCGCCGGCCTTGCCGCCGCCAAGGTCCCGATGTTCGCCGTCCATGGCGACAACGACGTGGTCGTCCCGCACAAAGACAACACCCTCCTCCTCAAGGAACGCTACGAGTCCCAGGGTGGAAAGTTCACGGTCAAGATCGTCCCTGGCGAAGGCCACAAGGTCGGCCCGTCATTCTTCGCGTGCCCGGAGCTAGTCGAATTCCTGCTAAACGAAGGAAAATAAAGCCTGTGGCTGAAGTCCGGATGGAACTCGCATTCGGGGATGGGGTTACCAGTTAAGACCCCATGCTCCGAAGCCTCTCTATCTTGCTCGCTCCGCTCGCGCTACTCGCCGCGGACATACCGAATATCATCCTGATTTATTCGGACGATCACGGCTGGGCGGACCTCGGCGTCCAGGGTTCGGACAAAGACATCCGTACGCCGCACCTCGACGCGATGGCCCGCGACGGCGTCCGCTTCACCCGCGGCTACGTCTCCGCGCCCCAATGCGTCCCTTCGCGCGCGGGCGTGCTCACCGGCCGCTACCAGCAGCGCTTCGGCGTGGAGGATAACAACAAGGGTCCGTTGCCGCTCGCCGAACTGACCATCGCCGAACGACTCAAGGCTGCCGGTTACGTCACCGGCCAGGTCGGCAAGTGGCACCTCGATCTGGTCGGCGGAAAGAAAGGCGAAAAAGGCCTCCGCTCCGCCAAGGAGTTCATGCCGCACGCTCACGGCTTCGACGAATACTTCCGGGGGGAAATGAAGCAATACCTAGCCTCACATGACCTGCAGGGCAAACCCTTCGCGGACGCTCCGCATGGCGTCGCTGACACCCGCTTTCGCGTCGTCGTACAGACCGAAGCCGCCCTGTCCTTCCTCGATCGCCGCACCGCCAAGCCCGAGCAGCCGTTCTTCCTCTACCTCGCGTACTACGCACCGCACGTGCCGCTCGAATCCCCAGAGCCGTGGTTCTCGAAGACGCCGGTCCACCTGCCCAAGGAACGTCGCCAGGCTTTGGCGATGATGGCAGCGATGGACGAAGGCATCGGCCAGCTGCGCGCTAAGCTCAAGGCGATGGGCCAGGATAAGAATACCCTGATCTTCTTCATCGGCGATAACGGCGCGCCCTTGGGCAAGAACTGGGACGGCTCGCTCAACACGCCGCTCATCGGTGAGAAAGGCATGCTCACTGAAGGCAGTATCCGCACGCCCTTCGTCGCCACATGGCCGGGCCACCTGCCTGCCGGGCAGGTCTTCGACAAGCCAGTCATCGCCCTCGACGTCGCCGCCACGGCGGTCGCCCTCGCTGGACTCCCTGCGGACCCTGTGCTCGATGGCAAGGACCTCACCCCTTTTCTCTCTGGCAAGAATGAAGGCACGCCGCACGAACGCCTTTTCTGGCGCTGGGGCTCGCAGGCCGCGGTGCTGGAGCACCCGTGGAAACTCGTCCGCCTCGGTGACCGCGAACAACTCCTCTTCGATGTCTCCCAGCCCGATGGCGAGAACGTGAAGAAGAATAGGCTCACCGCTCAGCCCGAGATTGCGGCCCGCCTGGCCAAAGCACTCAAGGACTGGAGCGAGACGCTGACGCCGCCAGGCCTGCCGACTTCATTCGACAGGCATCATGAGGGCCTCTTCGCTGAGCATGGTGTGATCCCACCCCTGCCCGTCGCCCCTAAGCCCAAGACAGATACTCCTGGCTCAATCCAAGGCTGGTTCGCCCGCAACGGCGCTATCGCGGCCAAAGATGGTACGCTGCTCATCACCGCCGACCCCAAAGCCGCCAAGAACGCCAAGCCTTTCCTCGCCAAGACCGGCCTCACCCTGAATGGACCGATGACTGCCGTGATCAAAGCCGACGCCAAGGTTACGACCAACGCCTCGCTCAGCTGGCGCACCAAGGAGCAGACCGACTTCCTGCCCGCCAACCTTGTCCGCTTCAGCATCCCTGCCGGCACCTCCGAGCAGACCATCGCCCTGCCCGTCGACGGCCAAGCCATTCACGTTCGCTTCAATCTCGGCGACCAGACGGACGACCTGCGCATCCGCTCGATTGAACTGCATCCCGCCAAAGGGACGCCGGACCGAAGTGACTTCAGCACGGCCGGCCGCTAAACCAAAGTCCATCGATAAGCACATTTGGCTGTCCACCCCCTTCGACGAGGGTAGGTTCAGACTCCCCCATGAACGCGCGCGCCTTCCTCGCCTGCCTGCTCTCGTTATCCCCGATCTTCGCGGTCGAACGTCCCAACATCCTGCTCATCGTCGCCGATGACCTTGGCTGGTCCGACGTCGGCTGGCACGGCGGCTTCGGCCAGACCCCGCACATGGACAAGCTCGTGCGCGAGGGACGCGAACTCGACCGCCATTATGTCCAGCCCGTCTGCACCCCGACGCGCACGGCGCTCCTGAGCGGACGTTGCCCGGGCCGCTTCGGCCCGCAGGCGCTCAGCCCGAGCAACCTGCGCGCGATGCCCCTCGGCACGACGACGCTCGCGGCCGCCCTTAAGGCCGCCGGTTACCGCACCCACCTGACCGGCAAGTGGCACCTCGGCGCGCGCCCGGAATGGATCCCCAACGCCTATGGCTTCGATACGAGCTACGGCACGCTCACGGGCGCGGCGGATCCGTGGACCCACAAGTATCGCCAAGGCAATCCCTACGAGGACACCTGGCATCGCGACGGGAAACTCTTCCGCGAAGACGGCAACGCCACCGAACTCATCGCCGCCGAGGCCCTGCGGCGCATGACCCAAGGCGGGGACCAGCCCTGGTTCGTCTACGTGCCCTTCCATGCGGTGCACACGCCCGTCGACGCGCCCGCCGAATACAAGAAACCCTACGCAGGGGTGAAGTTCCACGACGACCCGGTGAAGCACGAATCCCGTCTCCGCATGGCCGCGATGGTGTCGCAGCTCGACGCCAAGGTCGGCGCGTTCGTCGCCGCGCTCGAGCGCACCGGCCAGCGCGAGAAGACCCTCATCCTCTTCACCTCCGACAACGGCGGGATCGAAGGTCTCCAGAACGTCTACGCTGGCACGGTCCCCGACTCGCCTTTCAACAGCGAGAACGACCCGCTCCGCGGCCAGAAGAATACCCTCTTCGAGGGCGGCATCCGCGTGTGCGCCTTCGCCAACCAGCCCGGGACGCTGAAGCCCGGCAAGGTCTCCGCCCCGCTCTACGTCGGCGACTGGCTGCCGACGCTCGCCGGGCTCGCCGGCTTCCGCCCCGAGAAGGACCCGCAGTGGGACGGGCTCGACCGCTGGAAGGTCATCTCCGGCGAAGAGGCCAAGCCGGCCGACCGAATCGTCTACATCGCCCATGCCCAAGGTCAGGCTCTCCTGCACGGCGACTGGAAAGTCATCCGCATGAAGAAGGGTGCCCCGCAGCTTTTCGACCTCGGCCAAGACCCCTACGAGAAGACCGACCTCGCCGCCACCCGCGCCGAGAAGCTCAAGGAGATGCTCACCCTGCTCGATGCTCAACTCGCTAAGGACGACAAGGTCATGTCCGCCGACCTCAAAGGCCTACCCCACTGAGCCCTCCTACCCCTACTTCCATGCTGCCACTACGACGCTCCTTCTGGCCCACCGGCCAACGGGTCAACGGGTCAACTTTTCTGTCTATCCTCCTCGCCCCGCTCGCGGCCCTCGCCGCGGACAAGCCGAACATCATCCTGATCCTCGCCGACGACCTCGGCGGGCGAGACCTTGCCTGCTTCGGGAGCACCTACCATGAGACGCCCAACCTCGACCGACTGGCCGCCCGCGGCGTCCGACTCACGCAGGCCTATTCCGCCAGCCCGCTGTGCTCCCCGACGCGCTCGAGTATCCTGACCGGTCAATACCCCGCCCGCACCGGCATCACGGCGCCCGTCTGCCATCTACCGACGGTGCAGCTCGCGAAAAGCCTCGGCAAGAACGAGAACGGTAAAGTCCGCGTACTCGTCGCCGATAGCGTCACCCGCCTCAAGCCCGATTACCATACACTCGCCGAGGCGCTGAAGGCTTCGGGTTACGCGACGGCGCACTTCGGCAAGTGGCACCTCGGCCATAACCTGAAAGCGGGCGACGCCTACGAACCGCGCGACCAAGGCTTCGACCTGGACTGGCCGCACACGCCCAAGGCTCCCGGCCCCGGCGGCGGCTACCTCGCCCCCTGGAAGTTTATCACCGATCCTGCGATCAAGGACGCCGCCGGTCGTCACGTCGATGAGCGCATGGCCGACGAGGCCGGCCAGTTCATCCGCGCCAGCAAGGGCCGCCCGTTCTTCCTGAACTTCTGGCTGTTCTCCGTGCATTCCCCGTGGAACGCCCGCCAGGACTACATCGAGTACTTCAAGCAGAAGACCGACCCCGCGAACCCGCAAAAGAACCCGCTCTACGCCGCGATGGTGAAGAGCCTCGACGATTCGGTGGGCCGCCTGCTGAAGCATCTCGACGACTCCGGCGAGGCGGACAACACGATCATCGTGTTCTGGTCCGACAACGGCGGCTACGCCTACCCGCCCCAGCAGACCGACCCCGCGGGCTTCGCCGAGATCCCCGCGACGAGCAACCTGCCCTACCGCAGCGGCAAGGCCTCGCTCTACGAGGGCGGCACCCGCGAGCCCGGCATCGTCGTCTGGCCCGGCAAGGTGAAGGCCGGCTCCACCGCCGACTTCCTGATGCAGTCGGTCGACCTCTACCCGACGTTGCTGCGCGCCGGCCGCGCCACGAGCAAGCCCGACCAGAAGATCGACGGGCTCGACCAGACGGCCGCCCTCCTCGGCGGCAACTCGCCCCGCGACCGTGTCTTCTGCCACTTCCCGCATGGCAACGCCGCCCGCGACTCCGTCATGGACGGCTTCTACGCCGGGACTTACGTGCGTCACGGTGACTGGAAGCTGATCCGCTTCTACGCCCGCAACGACGACGGCTCCGATGACCTCGAACTCTACGGCCTGAAGAACGACCTCGGCGAACGCCGCAACCTCGCCAAGGAGAAGCCCGAGCTCGTGAAAGAACTCAACGGACTCATCACCGACTTCCTCAAGGACACCGAAGCGGTGATTCCGAAGCTAAATCCGAATTTCGGTAAGGCCGCGCCCAAGGCGGCCGCACCGAAGAAGGCCATCGCCCCGGACG
>CAIRWP010000274.1 GCA_903882335.1 uncultured Opitutia bacterium
CGGGACGACGAGCTGGAGCAATGGCGTCGCGAGGGCGGGGTCGCCATTACGACGTTCGCGACCCTCGGCAAGCTGGTCGACCGGATCGGGCCCGTCGATCTCGTCGCCGTCGACGAGGCGCACTCCGTCAAGAATCCCGAGGCCCAGCGCAGCCAGGCCGTCGCCCGCTTGGCGGCCACCGCCGAATTCGTGACGTTCCTCACCGGCACGGCGTTGGAGAACCGCCTGGAGGAGCTGCAATACCTCGTCCTCACGGTGCAACCCGGGCTCAAGGAGTCCCTCGGCGGCCTCTTGCGACAAGCGCGTCCCAAGCCCATCGAAGTCCGCCTGAAGCTCGCTCCCGTGTACCTGCGGCGCACCCAGAAGGACGTGCTCAAGGAGTTGCCCGACCTTCAGGAGGTCGACGAAGTCATCCCGCTCGAGCCGGCGGATCGCGAGGCCTACGCCAAGGCGCCGATGAACCTCATGCAGAAGCGGCTCGCGGCGACCATCGGGGCCGGGGGGCAGCAGGCCGCCAAGTACGACCGCCTCCGCGACCTCCTCGGCCATTACCGGGAGGAGGGGCGCAAGGTCGTGCTCTTCTCCTTCTTCCGGCAGGTGCTGGATGACGTCGGCCTCATCGCCGGCGACCACGACCGCATCGACGGCGACCTCTCCGTCGAGCAGCGGCAGGCGGTCATCGACCGTTTCACCGCCCGCACGGGCTTCGGCCTCATCGTCCTGCAGATCGAGGCGGGAGGCGTCGGCATCAACCTCCAGTCGGCCCAGGTCGTCATCCTCATGGAGCCGCAATTCAAGCCCTCCACCGAACGCCAGGCCGTCGCGCGCGTCCGCCGGATGGGGCAGACGCGTAAAGTCATCGCGCACCGCTTCATCGCCGCGCGCACGATCGACGAGCACCTGGTCCTGCTGATCAAGCAGAAGGCGCAGCTGTTCGAGGACTATGCCCAGCAAAGCGCGGTGAAGGCCGCCAGCGCGATGGCCGTGGACGGCGGCGGCTTGGTGGCCCCGGTGGCGGCCGAGTTGCAAAGGATGATTGAGGAGGAAGGGAAGGGGTAGGGAATAGGGAATAGGGCCGGGGCTAGGGCTGGGGGTAGGGTCAGGGAAAGGGAGAGAGACAGGGAAAGGGTCAGGGACAGGGGGAGAGTTGGGAGGAGGGTCTAACGGGTTGCCAGAGGGTGGATGGGTGGACTAGTGGAAGGGGATGCGTCTCCCCCCGCTCCTTGCTTCGCTCTTCGCCTTGTCAGCTTTTGCCGCGGAGGCTCCGCAGGTTTCCCTGCGGCCCGGTGAGGGAGCGCTCGAGGTGCTGGTCGACGGCAAGGTCGTCGCGGCCTACCTGACGGCGAACGACGTCTCCACCCCGGCCCGGGCCAACGAGACTTACAAGCCTTACCTGCGCGTCGTCGATCCGGTCGATGGCCAGGCCATCACCAAGGGGCCCGGCGGCACGTACACGCACCACCGCGGGATCTTCTTCGGCTGGATGCGCGTCGGTCTCGAGGGCCAGAAGCTCGATCTCTGGTCGATGGGGTCGGGTCGTCAGGTGCACACGGGTTTCAAACAGCAGACCGCCGAACGCGGGCTGGCGCGGATCGTCTCGACCATCGAGTGGAGCGACAAGAAGGGCCGGCTCATCCTTTCGGAAGAGCGCACGCTC
>CAIRWP010000275.1 GCA_903882335.1 uncultured Opitutia bacterium
CGCACGAAATCAGCGTAGGCGTTGAGCCCGCTCTTGCCCTGCCATTCCTTCGTCGGGACGATCGGGGTGTGCGGGGCGGGCAGGGGCACGTAGGCGAAGAAGGGGCGCCCGGCCTTGGCGTCCGCGGCGCGCTCGGCGACGTAGGCGCAGACCTGGTCGGTCAGCGTGGGCAGGACATCGACGGCCTCGAACTTCGGGCCCGCGGGTCCGCTGCGCAGCCATTTCTTCGTCGCGGTCGGCAGCTCCGTCGGGAGACGGTCCTTGATCCAGACGAACGGCGGCATGTCCAGGGAAGCGCTGATGCCGAAGTAACGGTCGAAGCCATGGTCCAGCGGGCCGTCCTTGATGGGCTGCGCGTAGTCGAAGCGGCCGATCGCGCCCTCGGCGGGGTCGATCGCGTCGCCTGCCTTCGCCGCCGCCCCGCCGTGCGTGGCCCATTCCATACCCAGATGCCATTTGCCGAAGCACGCGGTGCGGTAGCCCTGCGCCTTGAGCATCCCCGCCACCGTGAGCCGGCCCGGCGCGATCAGCGGCGGCGACCAGCCCCCGAGCACGCCGCTCTGCAGGCGCGACCGCCAGTGGTAGCGACCGGTGAGCAGGCTGTAGCGGGAAGGTGTGCAGACGCCCGAGGTCGTGTGTCCGTCTGTGAAGCGCCGGCCTTCGGCCGCCAGGCGGTCGAGGTGCGGGGTCGGGATCTTGCTGGCCGGGTTGTAGGCTCCCACGTCCCCGTAGCCTTGGTCGTCGGCCAGGATCAGGAGGATGTTGGGTCGGTCGGCCGCCAGGCTCGTCCCGAGCAGGCATAACAGGGCGCAAAGGGAAGGGAGGGGGCGCATGGGGGTGCCTTTTCCTAGGCCGCGGGGCGGGGCAGGACAAGAACCGACCTTTTCACGGACGGGGCGGAACTTTTCCCTCGTTAAGCCTCTCTGCTTGATTATCCCCAACCCCACGACCGTCCACCCCGGCGGTCGTACCCCCTCCGCCTTGGCCCCTTACCTGCCACCCCTGCTCGCCGCGGCGACCGTCCTCGTGTTGACGGCCCTCGCCGAGTGGTGGCATGCGCGCAAGGTCGCCCGGCTGGCCCGCCTCGCCTTCGGTCCGTCCGCCGCCGCGCGCACCTGGACGAAGACGGCGCCCCTCCTGCGGGTGCTCGCGTTGGCCGCCTTCACCTGGGGCTTCGCGGTGATGTACCAGCTGCACCTCGCCGCGGGCAAGGATGGCCGGCCCGAGCCCAAGGAGTCGCCTCGCCTGATCTTCGTCGCCGACCTCTCCCCGAGCATGCTGCTCCAGGACGCGGGCCCGGAGGGCAAGCAGACCCGCCGCGAACGGATGCGCGCCGAAGTCGAGAGCATCCTGATGCGCGTCGGCGGCGATCTCCGCTATGGCGTCATCGGCTTCTACACGGACGCCAAGCCGGTGGTCATGGACGCCCGCGACCCCGCCCTCGTCCGCAACGTCTTCGACGGCCTGCCCATCTCCTACGTGATGAAGGCCGGCACGACCGACCTCGGCACCGCCATCACCGCCGCCGTCAAGCTCGTCGACCCCTTGCCCGCGCGCTCCGTCCGCCTCGTGATCTTCACGGACGGCGACACCACGCCGCTGCAACCCATCCCGCCGCGCCCCGCCTCGGTCTCGCAGGTGCTGGTGCTCGGCTTGGGTAACCCGAGGCCCGTAGGTAATGTTAGGCAGTCGGCACGAAGGGAGCGGCAGCGGAGCC